>NZ_LWER01000407.1:0-997 GCF_001634775.1 Sulfitobacter sp. HI0027 | reverse complement strand
ATACCCGGGCGGTAGATCCAACTGAGCGTCCGTCAACGTCTGCGCTTCGGCAACGAAAGAGCCGATATCGCGACCGCGCACGTTGGACTGGACCGTGATGAAGCGTTCGCCATCTTCGCGTGTGATCTGGCGTGGACCGATTACAGTTTCGATATTGGCCACTGTGTCCAGCGGCACCCGTGCGCCCGAAGGCGATTCCAGCACGATGCGTCTGATCGCCTCCGGTGTGTCGCGGCTTTCTTCGTCAAAACGCACCATGATCGGAAACTGTCGCACGCCCTCGAACAGTGATCCGGCTTCGGCCCCGCCGACGGCTGCACGCAGCCCATCCAACGCGTCCTCAACATCAAGCCCGTAGCGACCAAGGGCTGACCGATCCACGGTTACCACAAGTTGCGGCGCACCGGTGATCTGGTCGGCCTGTACCTCGGCAGACCCCTCAACCTGTTGCAGGAGTGATTGCAGGACTTGTGATCGCTCCAACAGAATTTCGGAATCCGGTCCAAAGATTTTGACGGCCAGTTCGGCGCGTGTGCCGGTCAGCAATTCATCAACAGCCATCGCGATGGGTTGGCCGATATTCACCACAATCCCCGGAAAGCTTTCCAGATCTTCCGAAATCGCCGTGCGCAAACCTTCGGCAGACAAGCCGGGCCGCCACTGATCGACCGGGTTCAGCTCGATAAAGGCTTCGGCGCTGTTGGTCGGGTCAGCATGCGCGCCAACCTCACCACGCCCAATACGGGTCACGATGGACTTGATTTCAGGAAAATTCTTTAACAGCCGCTTTTCCACAAGCGTCGTCGTCTTCGTTCCTTCGGTAAGCGAAATCGAGGGTGCCATGGTGACGCGCATCAGAATATCGCCTTCCTCCAACGATGGCGTAAATTCGGAACCAAGTCGCGATCCTGCAAAACCGCCCACCGCCAAAAATATGCCGCACAGGACGATGGCGAAAAAACGGTTACGGACAAAGAACCCGGCCGCACCACTGACC
>NZ_LWER01000406.1:0-983 GCF_001634775.1 Sulfitobacter sp. HI0027 | reverse complement strand
CATGCGGTTTGTTGCGACCAAAACAGTCGAGCAGCAATCCCTGTTGTCGCTACATCGGGCGCGTGACCTTTTGGTGCGCCAAAGAACGCAACTCATCAACAATCTGCGTGGTCTGGTCGCGGAGTTCGGCATCTTCATTCCTAAAGGGCTGGCCCGTGTGATTGGATTTGCTGAGGACATCACTCTTGGTGAAGTGCTCGACTTGCCAGACATCGCCAACGAGGTGATCCGCAACCTGTCAGAACAGCTCATGGCTCTACATAAGCAGGTCCGATGGTATGAAGAGCGCCTCAAACAAGTGGCCAAAGAAGATGCGCGTGTCCGTTTGCTGCGCACTATACCCGGCGTCGGCGCGGTGACGGCTTCTGCGATCATCGCCAGCATTGGAGATGGTCACCAATTCAAAAACGGCCGGGAGTTCGCAGCATGGCTGGGTTTAACGCCTGCCAACAAATCCAGCGGCGGTAAAGAGAAGCTGGGGCGGATCACCAAGATGGGTGACCAGTATCTGCGATCATTGCTTGTTGTTGGTATGACATCACTCGTTCGACAAACACGATCCCATCCCGAGCGAGCCAGCAAATGGCTTACATCGTTGCTTGAACGCAAACCTGCGCGTGTCGCAACCGTCGCCATGGCCAACAAGACCGCCCGGATCGTCTGGGCAGTGCTTACCCGCAACGAACCCTACAGCCCACGCACTGTAGCCTGAGACGAAAGGAACAACGAGTTAGCAAGACCCGCGAGATGATGGTGCATAAGTCTGCCGCCAAAGCCAAGACACTCCGCCGAATGGCGCGGGCATAATAGCCCGTAAAGCTGATAGGAACTTGGTTTGCGGAACCCATCAGGGCCAGCGGTCAAAACCGCGCAAACAGGCCGGACACATGACTGCTTCTGACAAATGCACAAATCAGATCAAAAATGTCTTGCTATGCAGGAGCCATCCACACACGCCGTTCGCCGCCCAACGCACGAACGGC
>NZ_LWER01000405.1:0-282 GCF_001634775.1 Sulfitobacter sp. HI0027 | reverse complement strand
AATGCTCTAACGCCATCTCCTTTTGCGCCAGCGAGAATTTAGGCGGGCGTGGTGCCGATCGTATCGGCAAGTCCTGCAGACGTTGGTATTCTCGATACCACCCTTTAAGGGCGTTCTTCGTTGGATACCCCAACTCACGGATGGTGGCCTGAGCGCGCTTGCCGAGCTTGATATAAAGCTTAACCGCGCGCAGTCGTTCTTCGTAGCTGTACATGAACTATCTCCAAGATAGTCCAACTTTTCGTCCGCACCCCCACCGGGTCAGTTCTCAGTGACAATCAA
>NZ_LWER01000404.1:0-233 GCF_001634775.1 Sulfitobacter sp. HI0027 | reverse complement strand
GCGTATGAACAGTCGCCAGACTCCAGATTAGGACCCGAACATGGAGGTCCTCACGCTTTTCGACCAGTTCACGCAGCAGATCCCCCAGAACATCCGCATTAGGTCCGTCCTGAGGACGAAGACGAATACTCGCGTCAAAATCCCAGCCGATAATTGTAATGGATCGTTCAGCCGTTCTTAGGACGGCGTCCAAAGCTGCGAAATAAGATGCACCATCTATCAGTACCGCCGCA
>NZ_LWER01000403.1:0-55881 GCF_001634775.1 Sulfitobacter sp. HI0027 | reverse complement strand
TGGATCAGGCAATCGGGCCGTTTGCCGTTGCTGAGTGTGGCTTGCAGCGAATAGCTGTCGCTCGGCAGGGCTTTCGACACGATATCGCGCAGTTGGATTTCACCGAAGGATCCGCGCGTTTGTTTGTTGCTGAGGATGTCTTGGAGCGACAGCACGTCGCCCGACAGTTTGGTGATATTATCCTGCGCCTTGTCGATCGAGGCCAGACGCTCCTGCAACTGCGCAAGACTGGTGGTGGTGCGTTTCGACGAGCCGTGCAGCGTCTCGGTCATGCGCTGCTGCATCTCGGCCAGCGAGCGCGCCGAGCGGGCGGCGTTGTCGGCCAGCCGGTCCTGCATCTGCTGCTGCACATAGGCGAGCCGCGCCTCCATGCTCTGCATCATCTGCGCTTGGGTGTTGCTTTGTGTGTCCGAGACCATCTGCAACCCGCCGCGCAGCTGCTCCTGACCCTGCCCCAACTGTTGCACATGCCCGCCAAGCACCCGCATCTGCTGCGCCAAGGGGGCCGCCATACGGGCCGAGCGGCCAGCGGCGCGGACCGCCATGATCAGCAGGATAACGATGAGCAACAGCAGCCCTGCCCCGGCAAGGGCGGCCAGCGTCACAGGGTCAGACAGGTTCAACGTCGTGCCGCCAAGCTCCATCAAGTGCGCCCGAAAAGCCGTTCGATGTCGGCGAGTTTGAGTTCGACATAGGTGGGCCGCCCGTGGTTGCACTGGCCGGAATGCGGGGTCGCCTCCATCTCGCGCAGCAGCGCGTTCATCTCTTCGGCGCGCATCCAGCGGCCCGAGCGGATCGACCCATGACAGGCCACACGGCTCAGGATCGCTTCGATCTTGGCCTGCACGATGTTGCTGCTGTCGCCGTCGTCCAATTCGTCGAGCACATCGAGGATCAGCGCGCGGGCGTTCACGGTGCCAAGGATCGCGGGCGTTTCGCGCACGGCGATGGCGCTGCCGCCGAAGGCTTCGATGCCGAGGCCGAGTTTGGCAAGTTCATCGGCCAGTTCCAGCAGGCGCGTGCAGTCATTGGCGGAAAGCTCGACAATCTCGGGGATCAGCAGCGCTTGGGCCGCGACGCCGTTCTCGTTCATCTGACGCTTCAGTTTTTCATAGACCAGCCGCTCATGCGCGGCGTGTTGGTCTACGATGACCATGCCACTGGCGGTTTGCGCGATGATGTAATTCTCATGCACCTGCCCCCGCGCGGTGCCGAGCGGGTAGTCCGGGGCGGGGGCCGCCTCTTCGCCCTCGGGCGCGGCAGTGAACGGCGCGGGCGCTTCGGGCATCGGCGTGCCCTCCACCCGGCCCCAGACGCCTGCGGTTTCGGCAAAGCCCGGCGCCTGCGCGTTATAGGCCGCTTGCCGCGCGGCGGGGCTGGGGCGGTCCATGCCCGCGCGGTCCATCTGATAGACCCGCGCGCCCTGCGGTTCCGGCTGCATCGCGCCCAAAGTCGCCTGCGCCACGGTGGTCGAAGCGCGGTGCCCCGCCTCGGCCAGCGCATGGCGCAGGGCCGAGACGATTAGCCCCCGCGCCAGACCGGGATCGCGGAAACGCACCTCGGATTTCGCGGGATGCACGTTTACATCGACCAGCGTTGGCGGGCATTCCACGAACAGCGCCGCCGCCGGGTGGCGGTCTCGGCTAAGGAAATCGAAGTACGCGCCGCGCAATGCGCCTGTCAGCAGTTTGTCCCGCACCGGGCGGCCATTCACGAAGAGATACTGCGCCACGGCAGAGCCACGCGAGTAGGTCGGCAGTGCTGCGAACCCCGTCAGATGCAGCCCTTCGCGCATGGCGTCGATGGGCAGGGAGTTTTCCGCGAACTCTCGGCCCAGCACCTGCGCCAAGCGGCCATGCAGCGCCTCAAACAGATCGCCCTGCTCAGCCTCGGCGCGGAACACATCACGGCCCTTGCCGTCGCCCGACACGTCGCGCAGCACGAAGCGCACGAAGGGTTCGGCCATGGCCAGCCGCTTGATAACATCGCCGATGGCCTGCGCTTCGGCCCGGTCAGTGCGCAGGAACTTGAGCCGCGCTGGCGTGGCGAAAAACAGATCGCGCAGGGTGACGATGGTGCCGCTGTTCAGCGCCGCCGGGCGTACCTCGCCCATGCGGCCACCGTCGACGGTGATCTCGGCCCCGTCAAACCCCGAGGCTCGGCTGGTGATGGTCAGCCGCCCGACAGCACCGAGGGACGGCAGGGCCTCCCCCCGAAACCCGAAAGTGTGGATATCAAGCAGGTCAGAGCCATCGATTTTGGAGGTCGCGTGGCGCGACAAGGCCAGCGCCAAATCCTCGGGCGCGATGCCGCAGCCATCGTCGGTCACGCGGATCATCGTCTTGCCGCCGTCGGCATATTCCACGGTGATGCGCCGCGCGCCCGCGTCGATGGCGTTTTCGACCAGTTCCTTCACGGCGGAGGCGGGGCGTTCGACCACCTCGCCCGCAGCGATGCGGTTGATCGCGGAATCGTCCAACTGGCGGATGACGGGGCGGTTTTCACTTATATTGGGGGTCGGGCTTGGCATACCGCAAGACCTAGCATGGGCCATTCCGATTCTGCCAGATCGGATTGCGTCTCTCAGAGGGGGAAGACAGAGTCAGCGGACCGCCGCCAAGACTGGGGCGATCCGCTTCTGGGTCGGCTACTCGGCGCACTGGTGCTTTTGTTATTCCGGTCTTATCAGAGCGGCGGGCGACCCGGGTACAAGTCGTCTCCGGCGGAGCTTGCACCCTGTATAGACGCAGGACGAATCACAGGTCAAAGCAAAATCGAATCGGTTGCCCAGAAAACGAATCGTTGCGATTCGATTAAGCGGCGGGGGCAGCGGCGCCTCTTTGCCGATGCGGCCCCATAAGTGCCGCAAACCCCAGGATCACGCCAGAGACCGTGGCGATCATCCCCGCCGCGGAAACCGAATCCCGCATGCCGATCCACAGCGGCCCGTATCCGGCCAGAACATAGCCCAGCACAGCGGCCAAAGTGGCAAAGAGCACCGACCACGCAATCTGATACTCCAATCGGTTGGTCATCATCCGCGCGGCGGCGGGGGGGCAGATGAACATGGCGATGACGATGATACTGCCCACCGCGTCAAAGGCAGCCACAGCGGCAATCGCCGCAACGATGACCAGCCCGATGCCCAAGGGGCCGGTCTTCATGCCGATGGTACGGGCGAAGCCCTCGTCGAAGGTGCTGATCTTGAGCGGCCGCCAGAAGATCGCGGTAAAAAGCGCGACGAAGAGCAGCGTCACTGCCATGCGCGGCAGCTCCACCGGGAGGGTCGCCAGTGCCTCGGGGTCGAACAGCGACCCCCAGCCGGTCGCATCCAGCCAGATCAGGCTTTCAAGGTTGCCGTAAAGCGCATGTTCCACGTCGAGATGCACACTGCTGGTGTCCGATTGCTCAAGCAGCAGCACGCCGCCCGCAAACATCGCGGTAAAGACCACGCCCATCGCCGCGCCGGATTCGATCTTGCCCAAACGCCGCACGCCTTCGATGGCCAGCACGGCGACCAGCGCCGCCCCCGCAGCGCCCAGCAGCATCGGCCAAGTGCTGACCACGCCGGTCAGCAGGAACGCCACCACGATCCCCGGCAGCACCACATGGCTGATCGCATCGCCGATCAGCGCTTGGCGGCGCAGGACGAGGAAATTCCCCGGCAGGGCACAGGCCACCGCCACGAAGATGCCGGTCAGCATCGGCACCAGTGAGAGGGGGACAAATTCAGAACCGTTCATGCCATCACCCCGCCGCGCATGTCGATGCGGCTGTCAATTTCGCGGATTTGGTCGGCGGTCAGCACGGTCTCGATGGGGGTCAGACCGTCATATTGCTGGGCCGCCGCCTCGTAAGCTGGATCGCGGCGGATGAGCTGCCAGCGGGTCTCATCCCGCAGCGCCTTGGCGGCCCGACCCCGGCCCGCTTTGGTGGCGACCCCATCGGGCAGCGCATAGCCTTCGGCGCGCAGCAGGCGCAGGGTCAGTTGTTCGTAGATCGGTTGCCCATGGGCAAGCGCCAGCAGCCCCTGCCGCAGATGCACCCGGCGCTGATACCGGCGGTGGCGCAGCAGAGCCGAAAGCGCGCCGCGCCCCGGTGCCAGCAGCAGCGATAGCGCAAAGAGCGCAAAGCCCACCAGCACGATGATCGGTCCCGTCGGCAGGTTCGGCTGCGCCGCCGACAGCGCCGCGCCGACATAGGCCGCGATACCGCCAAGTGCGCCAGAAATCAGCACCACGTGATCGGTCCGCTCGCTCCAGAACCGGGCGGTGACGGGCGGGATGATCAAGAGCGCGACGATCAGGATCAGCCCGACGATTTTAAGGCCCACCACCGTCACCGCCAGCACCAGCCCCATCATCGCAAGATCGGTGCGCGGGACGTTCTGGCCGATGGCGGTGCCATATTCAGGATCGAACGAGGCGAGCGTCAGCGGACGCCGAAGCAGCAGCACCAGCGCCAGCGTCAGCGCCGCGGCCACCGCAATGATCAGAGCGTCGTTGCGCAGCATCCCGGCGGTGGAGCCCAAAAGGAAATCCTCAAGCCCCGCCTGCCGTCCGGCACTCATGGTCTGGATCACTGTCAGCAAGACGATGCCAAGCCCAAAGAAAACCGACAGGACCGAGCCAATCGCCGCATCCTCGGCCAGCCGTGTGCGGTTGCTGAGCCATGAGACCAAAAGCAGCCCCGCCGCCGCAGACAAGGCCGCGCCCAGCAGCAGCCCGATCAGGTTGCGGCCGTCACCGCCGAAGGCGACCATCACCATGAAAGCGAGCGCCACACCGGGCAGCGTCGCATGGGAGATCGCGTCGCTGACAAGCGCCCGTTTGCGCAGGAAAAGAAAGATGCCTCCAACGCCCGCCGCCATGCCCAGCAGCGTCGCTCCAAGTGTTACCAGCGTGGCGTTATAGCCCAGTTGCAGCGTCAGCGCGTCCCAGATCATGACAGTTGCAACGCGTCCATCTGCGCGCCAGCCAAGCGACCGCCATAGGCGTCTTGCAAGTGGCTGGCTTGAAATACCTCTTCGACGCTGCCTTCGGCGACGCGGTGGGTGTTGATCAGGAAGACATTGTCGAAATACTCGGCCACGGTGGATAGGTCATGGTGAACCGCCACAACCGTTTTGCCTGCGTCGCGCAGAGATTTCAGCACGGCGATGATCGCCTTTTCAGTTGCCGCATCGACCCCGGCAAAGGGTTCGTCCAGCAGATAGAGGTCTGCATCCTGCGCCAAGGCGCGGGCGAGAAAGACCCGCTGTTGCTGGCCCCCAGACAGTTGGCCGATCTGGCGGGTGGCGAAATCTTCCATCCCGACGCGGGCCAGACAATCGGTGGCGCGGGCGCGGTGCACAGGGCGGATGCGGCCCAGCAGGCCCAGTTGCGGATAGAGCCCCATCAGTACCACGTCGATCACGCGGGTCGGAAAATCCCAATCCACGCTGGCGCGCTGCGGCACATAGGCGATGCGGTGGCGTTGTTCGGCCACCGGCTTGCCATAGACGGTGGCGGTGCCCGCCAGCGGGGTCAGAATGCCTAAAGCAGCCTTGAGCAAAGTCGACTTGCCCGCGCCATTCGGGCCGATGATCGCGGTCATCTTGCCCGGCGCAACGGTCATATCGACCGAAAAAACCGCAGGTTTCTGCCCGTAGGAAACGGTCATGCCGCGCACGGCAAGCGGGCTATCGGCGCGGGAGGTGGGCGCGGCGTCGCGGCTGCTGGCGAGTTCAAGTGTCATGGATCAGCTTCCCTGTACCAGCTTGCCGTTCATCCCGCCCGCAGCCACCGGCGCGCCGAGCGCGCGGGCGATGGTGGTGACGTTGTGATCGATCATACCGATATAAGTGCCCTCATAGCTGCCCGGTTCCCCCATGGCGTCGCTATAGAGCGAGCCGCCGATCACGACCTCATGACCGCGCGCCGCAGCGCCTTCGACCAGCGCGCGCATGTTGCGGTCGGAAACCGACGTTTCGACAAAGACGGCGCCGATCTCACGCTCGACCAATTCATCAACCAGTGAAGAGATACGGTTCAACCCAGCCTCGCTGTTGGTTGAGATGCCCTGAATGCCGATCACCTCGAACCCAAAGGCGCGCCCGAAATAGCTGAAAGCGTCATGGGCCGTGACCAGCACGCGCTGGCTTTCTGGCACCTGTCCCACGGTCTCGGCGGCATAGGTGGCCAATTGTTCCAGCTCGGCGCGGTAGGTGGCCGCGTTCTGGGCGAAAGTCTCGGCTCCTGCGGGATGGGCCTCGGTCAGGGCGCGGGTCACCTCATCAACCACGGCGATCCAAGTTTTCGGGTCCATCCAGACGTGGGGGTCATAGCGCCCCTCGTAATCCGGGTGGCTGAGCAGATCATCCTTGGGTAGCGCGTCGGCCACAGCGACCACGGCGCGCCTGCGGCCCAGATCCTCAAAAAACCGCTCCATCTGCGCCTCAAGGTAGAGACCATGCCAGAGCACCAGATCGGCCCGTGTCAGCGCCACGATGTCACTGCGCGTCTGGCGGTAGCTGTGCGGATCGACCCCTGAGCCCATGAGCGAGCGGACCTCGACCAAGTCGCCCCCCACGCGGCGGGCGGCGTCGGCAATCATACCTGTTGTCGCGACGATGTTGAGCTTTTGCGCCGCGAAGGCGGCAGGGGCCGCCCCCAGAAGTGCAAAAGCACTCAGGCCGCCGATCAATGCGGTGCGGCGGGACGGGCGAAAAGGGTCAGATGTATGTTTCATGAGGTATTAATGAGAACGATTCTCAATTAAGTCAACAGTTGAGAATGGTTCTCATTAACAATTGCGGCATCTTGCCTGTTTTTCAGGCAATCGTCCCGTGACGCGGGGTTAGCGTCGCTTGCCTTGCCCCCGGCCCCATGCCATTTTGCCCGCCTGACCAAACCGGAGAGACCCGATGGCCACCCAAACGACCCCGCGCGAAAGCACGACTGAAACCGGCGCGACCGGCCATCTGCCGCAAGTGACCGAACGACGCGTCGAGCCTATGCCGCTTGATATGGATTGGCTGCGCTCGGTGCAGGCGAACACCTCGGCGATCGAGCGCCGCGCCGCCGCCCTGCCCGCCCGCCGTTCGCTGAAAAAGGACCACCAAGCCGCGTGGCTGCTGCGCGCGGTGACCTGTATCGACCTGACGACCCTTTCGGGCGACGACACCGCGCGCCGGGTTGAGCGGCTCTGCGCCAAGGCGCGCCAACCGATTGCGCCCGATCTGCTTGATGCGCTTGGTATGGCCCCGATCACCACCGGTGCGGTTTGTGTGTACCACGAGATGATCCCCGCCGCGCGCATGGCGCTGGAAGGGACCAATATCCCGATCGCTGCCGTTTCCACCGGTTTCCCGGCGGGCCTGTCGCCGCTGGAACTGCGCATCCGCGAGATCGAGATGAGCGTTGAGGCAGGGGCGACAGAGATCGACATCGTGATCTCGCGCCGCCATGTGCTTTCGGGCGACTGGCAGGCGCTTTATGATGAGATGCGCGCCTTCCGCGAAGCCTGTGGCGAGGCCCATGTGAAGGCGATCCTTGCGACGGGCGAGCTTGGTTCCCTGCGCAATGTGGCGCGCGCGTCGCTGGTCTGCATGATGGCCGGGGCCGATTTCATCAAGACCTCGACCGGCAAGGAAAGCGTCAACGCCACCCTGCCCGTCAGCCTCGTGATGATCCGCGCGATCCGTGAGTATTATGAGCGCACCGGGGTGCGCGTGGGCTACAAGCCCGCGGGCGGCATCTCGAAAGCCAAGGATGCGATCACCTATCTGGCGCTGATGAAGGAAGAGTTGGGCGACCGTTGGTTGCAGCCCGACCTGTTCCGCTTTGGGGCGTCCTCGCTCTTGGGCGATATCGAGCGGCAGTTGGAGCATCATGTGACCGGCAATTATTCGGCGGCTTACCGCCACGCGACCTCCTGAGCCTGTTGCAGGCTGCGGGACGGTATTTGGAAAAGGATGAAGGCATGAGCGTGTCCGAGATTTTTGAGAGCATGGAATACGGGCCGGCCCCGGAATCGGCGGCAGATGCGCTGGCGTGGATCGTGGATCAAGGCGGACGCTTTGGTCATTTCATTGATGGGGCGTTCACCGCGCCGGGCGCGGGTTTCGACAGCACCAACCCGGCGACGGGAGAGGTCTTGGCCATCCTGACGCAGGCGTCGCAGGGCGATGTGGATGCTGCCGTGAAGGCGGCGCGCAAGGCGCAGCCCAAGTGGGAGAAGCTGGGCGGCCATGGCCGGGCGCGGCATATCTATGCGCTGGCGCGGCTGTTGCAGAAACATGCGCGGCTGTTTGCGGTGTTGGAGGTGCTGGACAATGGTAAGCCGATCCGCGAGGCGCGTGATATTGATGTGCCCTTGGCGCAGCGGCATTTCTATTATCACGCGGGCATGGCGCAGTTGATGGAGAGCGAACTGCCCGATGCGCAGGCGCTTGGGGTTTGTGGGCAGATCATTCCGTGGAACTTCCCGCTATTGATGCTGGCGTGGAAGATCGCCCCGGCGCTGGCGATGGGCAATACCGTGGTTTTGAAGCCTGCGGAATATACCTCGCTGACCGCGCTTTTGTTTGCCGATATCTGCCGTCAGGCTGGATTGCCAAAGGGTGTGGTTAACATTGTCACCGGTGATGGCGCTGTGGGCGAGATGATTGTTACCCATGAAGATATCGACAAGATCGCCTTTACCGGCTCCACCGCCGTAGGCCGCCGCATTCGTGAGGCGACGGCAGGCTCGGGCAAGGCGCTGACTTTGGAGCTGGGGGGCAAATCGCCCTATATCGTGTTTGACGATGCCGATCTTGATAGCGCCGTAGAGGGGCTGGTTGACGCGATTTGGTTCAATCAGGGTCAGGTCTGCTGTGCGGGCTCGCGGCTGTTGGTGCATGAGCCTGTTGCGGATCGCTTCTATGCCAAGCTGCGCACGCGGATGGAGAAGCTGCGTATCGGTGATCCGCTGGACAAGAGCATTGACGTGGGCGCGCTGGTGGACCCGGTGCAATACAAGCGCGTGAGCGAGATGGTGGAAGCGAATACTGCGGGTGAGCGATTTGTCACGCCGGGGGAGATGCCTGAGAATGGGTGTTTCTATCCGCCGACTCTGATCACCGGGCTGAACCCGGCGGATACGCTGATGCAGGAAGAGATTTTTGGCCCGGTGTTGGTCTCGACCACTTTCCGTACGCCTAGCGAGGCCGTGCAACTGGCCAATAACACCCGCTACGGGCTGGCGGCGACGGTCTGGACCGAGAATGTGAACCTCGCCCTTGATATTGCGCCACAGTTGGAGACCGGGATCGTTTGGATCAACGGGACCAATATGATGGATGCGGCGGCTGGGTTTGGCGGCAAGCGCGAGAGTGGCTTTGGCCGTGAGGGCGGCTGGGAAGGTCTGGCGGGCTATACCAAGCCCAAGACCGCTCAGAAGCCGTTGAAAGAGATCGAAGCCTTCAGCGGTGAAGGCGGCCCGGAGGATGGGATCGACCGCACGACAAAACTTTATATCGGGGGCAAGCAAGCCCGGCCCGATGGGGGGTATTCCGCACCGGTTTGGGGCAAGTCTGGTGGACTGTTAGGTCATGTGAGCCTCGCCAACCGCAAGGATGTGCGCAATGCCGTGGAAGCGGCGCATGCGGCGAAGGGGTGGTCGAAAACAACTGGCCATCTGCGCGCGCAAATCCTGTATTATATTGCCGAAAACCTCTCGGCGCGGGGCGATGAGTTTGCCGCGCGGCTGGATGCGATGCAGGGGACAAAGAATGGTCGCAAAGAGGTCGATGCCGCTATTGACCGGCTGTTCACCTATGCCGCCTGGGCCGACAAATACGATGGTCAGGTTCACGGCGTGCCGATCCGGGGCGTGGCCTTGGCGATGAAGGAGCCTGTGGGCGTGATCGGGGCGCTTTGCCCGGCAGAGGCACCGCTTTTGGGCCTGATCTCTTGCATGGCACCCGCCATTGCCATGGGCAACCGCGTGATCCTTTCGGCGAGCGAACCCTTCCCGCTGGCGGCGACCGATTTCGTGCAGGTTTTGGAGACTTCCGACGTGCCTGCGGGTGTGGTGAATATCCTGACCGGGTCGCAGGCCGATCTGGCCGATCCGATGGCGCGGCATATGGACATTGATGCCGTCTGGAGCTTTGGCGCGGCGGAACTCGCGGCCGTGGTCGAAAAAGGGGCGGCGAGCAATATCAAGCGCACTTGGGTCAACCACGGCATGGCGCGCGATTGGTTCGGGGCCGAAGGCGCGGGGCGTGCATTCTTGCAGGCCGCGACAGAGGTCAAGAATATCTGGGTGCCCTACGGCGAATAAGCCCTAACGCCCGAGACAAGATGAAAGCGCCGCCCCTTTTCGGGAGCGGCGCTTTTGTCATTCCTGAGGCGGGGTTGACGCCTCAAGCCCTTCGGGCTGGCCGACGACGACGAAATGCAGGTTTTCAGGGTCCAGCAAATCCGCCGCGACGCGCTTGACGTCGTCCAGCGTGACCGCTTCGACCTTGTCGTTGCGGGTCGCGATATAGTCGGTCGGCAGGCCGAGCATCTGCATCCCGACAAGGATATTGGCAATCGGGCTGTTGCCGTCAAACCGCAGCGGATAGGCGCCGGTGATATAGGTCTTGGCGGCCTCCAGTTCCTCTTGGGTGATGCCCTCGGTCGCGGCTTTGGCCCATTCGGCACGGATCACGTCACTCGCCTCACCGATACGGTCATTGGCTGAACTGACGGAGCCGAGGTAGGTCTCAGCCAGATCGCGCGGGGCGAGGTAGGAATAGACGCCATAGGTCAGACCGCGCTTCTCACGCACCTCGGTCATCAGGCGGGATTCGAAACCGCCACCGCCGAGGACATGGTTCAGCACTGTCGCAGTGAACCAATCGGGATCGTCCTGCGCGAGGCCCGCCTGACCAAAGATCGCAACGGATTGCGGTGTTGCGAAATCGACCACTGTCGTGCCCGCGGGGATATCCACATCTGCAGTCGGGGGCATCGGCGCGCCCTTGGCGGGCAGATCGCCCAGCAGCGTATCGAGCAACTCGCCCAGTTCTTCGGGGGTGATGTCGCCTACCGCGCCGACATAGATGCGATCACGGGCCAGCACGGCCTTATGCGCCCCTATCAGGTCGTCGCGGGTCAACCCAGCCACAGTCTCAAGCGTGCCGTTCAGCGAACTGCCGTAGGGGTGGTCGCCGAAAGCGATCTTGTCGAAGGTCTGGCGGGCGATGTCGTTCGGGTCTTTCTGGTTCGACTGGATGTTTGAGATCACCTGACCGCGCACCCGCTCTACCGCGTCTTCGTCAAAACGCGGCTCTAACAATGCGGCGCGCAGAAGCTCGATGGAGGCGTCGCGGTTTTCGGTCAGGAAACGGGCCGAGACGGAAAGCGAATCGTCCGACACGTCGAAGCTGAGGTTGGTTGCCAGCGCTTCGGTCTCGCGGCTAAAGGCACGCGCGTCCATGTCGCCTGCGCCCTCTTCCAAGAGGCCGGTCATCAGGTTGATCGCGCCGCGTTTGCCGGGGGCGTCCAGCGATGCGCCGCCCCGGAAACGGATTTCCAAGGCAACAAAGGGGATCGAATGTTCTTCGACCAGCCAAGCGGTGATGCCGCCGGGGCTGGTCACGGGCTGGATGTCGACTTCGGCACGGGCGGGAAGTGCGGCGAAAACCGTCAGGATCAGGGCGTAGAACAGTTTCATTGCGCGTCCTCCTTCATCAGCCAACCGGTGACCGATGCGCGTTTGTCGAACAGGGTGCGGGCCGCCTGCATGATGTCTTCGGCGGTGACGGCTTGCAGCACATCGGGCCAGTCCTGCACGTCTTGCACCGTTAGGCCGATGGCGAGGGCCGAGCCATAGCGGTTTGCCACGCGGTCGGCATCGTCGCGGGCGTAAATCTGATCAGCGCGCAATTGCGCCTTGAGGCGCTCGAGATGCTCGGGGTCCACCCCGGCTTCCATGAACTGCACGAGCACCTCGTCCAGCGCCGCTTCGGCCTGTTGGAGGCTGACACCGGGCACGGGCAGCACCACGACATCAAAGGTCGTGTCGTCGAGCGTATCGGCCTTGTAGAAGGCACCGGTGTAATTGGCGATCTGTTCGTCGAATTGCAGCTTTTCAGCGAGGTAGGAAGTGGTGCCGCCGCCCAGCAATTCGCTGAGAAGAAAGAGCGCCGCCGCCTCTTCCTGCGCACCGCTGTCCCGCTCTTGAGCGAGGTAAGAGCGGCGCACATAGGGCTGGGCCACGCGGGCGTCTTTGTAGATCAACCGGCGCTCGGCAATCTGCGGTGGCTCTTCGGTGCGCAGGCGCTCGGGCAGGTCAGGGTTGGCGGGAATCTGGCCATAGGTGGCTTCGGCCAGTTCGCGCACTTCCTCTGGCGTCACATCGCCGGAGACGATGAGGATGGCGTTGTTGGGCGAATAGTAGAGCTCATAGAACGACAGCGCATCTTCGAGGTCCAACTCCTCCATCTCATGTTTCCACCCGATGATCGGCACGCCGTAGCGGTGGTTGAGAAATTGCGCGGCGTTGAGTTGTTCGCTGAAGAGGGCGGCGGGGTTGTTCTCGGTCCGCTGATTGCGCTCTTCCAAAATCACATCGCGTTCGGTTTCGATGTTTTCGGGCGTGAGGCGGATGTTCTTCATCCGGTCGGCCTCCATCTTCATCATCAGGCCGAGACGGTCGGCGGCGACGCGCTGGAAATAGGCGGTGTAATCGTAGCTGGTGAAGGCATTGTCGCGCCCGCCGTTGGCCGCGACGGTGGCCGAAAACTCGCCCGACTCCAGCTTATCGGTGGCTTTGAACAGCAGGTGTTCAAGAAAATGCGCCACGCCGGACGACCCTTTGGGTTCATCGGCTGAGCCTGCGCGGTACCAGACCATTTGCTGCACGACCGGGGCGCGGTGGTCTTCGACGACCACAACCTCCATGCCGTTATCGAGGGTGAAATGGGTTACCGCCTCATTCTCGTTATCGCGCGCCTGCGCGGAGGGGGCTGTGAAGAGCGTTGCCACCAGGGCCGCCATCATCGGCAGTCGGATCATTGCTTACCTCGAAATATATCGCCTCCCGCATTACCTACGCGGTCTGGCGCTACTTTCAAGAAGCCTAGCGAAAACGTGTGTCTTGCGGAGGGTAAGACGGCGTGCGTCCGCCCGCGTTGCGCCAGCGCTCCGCCTCGTTATGGGCATCAAGGATTTGGCTCTTGTAGGCTTGGCTGTAGCGGTCGACCGGCACGATGCGGAACTGTGTAAAGCGGCCTTTGCGCTTGCGGAATTCCGCGTCAGACTGCGCCAAGCTGGCCCGGATGCCGGGTTGCACGCCCATCCGGCCCGCATGTTGCACCAGCGCCGCATCCCCCGCCGGGATGCCGGTAGAGGTATCCAGACGCCCGCCAAATGCCGCCACTCCTTCGGCCACCGCCGACCGGTCGGTCAGGTTCGCCTGTCCCGGCACGGGGGTCGGCAGGGCGTTCAGATTGTCGGGGCGTTCCAGCGGCTTGACCGGCTGGATCAAGAATTCGTCCGGTCCGTCAGAAGTCGGCTGCAAATCGCGAAGGCCCTGATTGCTGCAGGCGGCGAGGGCCAGCGGGATCAAGCTGATGAGGGCAATGCGACGCATGGTGTCTCCTTTCGGGGTCTGCTTGTTCAATATCGCAGGCGAGCAGGCAATGTCACTGACCTTTTTTGCCCCGGCGCTTGGGCGCGCTTTTCGGCTCTCCGGTAAAGAGGATCAGCCCCAAGGCCCCGGCAAAGATAAAGACATCCGCCAAGTTGTAGACGAAAGGGTTATTGAGGCCACAGCAAGAGTTGTTCAGGAAATCCAGCACATAGCCATAGATCAGCCGGTCCGCCACATTCGCCAAGGCCCCGCCGACCAGCAAGCCGCCGCTGAGCTGCGCCCACCGCCCATGCGGGCTGCGCCAGAGCCACAGGGTGACGCCCGCGCAGATCACCAGCGCCACCAGGATCAGCACCCATTGGCTCATGTCACCCCCGAGGCCAAAGTTGATGCCCCGGTTTTCGCCATAGCGGAAATTCAGCACCGGAGGCAGCACTTCGATAGAGCGGATACGTGCCAGTTCCATCATGTGAATGACCACATATTTGCTGATCTGGTCGATCAGAAAGGCCACGATGGCCGCGATGCCGAATGTCCGCATGGTGCTGCCCTACGTTTAGTGCCGGAAGTGACGCATGTTGGTAAAGACCATGGCAAGGCCCGCTTCATCCGCTGCGGCGATCACTTCGTCGTCCCGCATGGAGCCGCCGGGCTGGATCAGCGCCGTGGCACCGGCTTCTGCCGCTGTGATCAGACCGTCCGCGAAGGGGAAGAACGCATCGGATGCCACGACCGACCCTTGGGTCAGGGGTGCGTCGATGTCCATCACCTCGGCCATGTCTTGGGCTTTGCGCGCGGCGATGCGGGTGCTGTCCACCCGGCTCATCTGGCCTGCGCCGACGCCGACGGTGGCACCGTCTTTGACATAGATGATGGCGTTGGATTTGACGTGTTTCGCCACGGTCCAAGCAAACAGCATGTCGTCGAGCTCTTGATCCGACGGCTTGCGCTTGGTCACGACCTTGAGATCATCGCGGCTAACCCGGCCCACGTCTTTGTCTTGCACCAGAAACCCGCCCGAGACCTGACGCACGGCCAAAGCCGCGGCGGCAGGGTCGGCCAGACCTTCGGTGGTCAGCAGACGCAGGTTCTTCTTGGCGGCAAAGATGCGCTTGGCATCCTCATCCGCGCCGGGGGCGATGACGACCTCGGTAAAGATCGCAGCAATGGCTTCGGCGGTGGGGCCGTCGAGCGGCTGGTTCAACGCGATGATTCCGCCAAAGGCCGAAGTGCGGTCGCAGTCAAAAGCACGTTTGTAAGCCTCCAACATCGTCTCACCCCGTGCCACGCCGCAGGGGTTGGCGTGTTTGATGATCGCGCAGGCGGGGCCGTCTTTAGGGTCAAATTCGCTGACCAGCGCAAAGGCGGCGTCGGTGTCGTTGATGTTGTTGTAGGACAGTTCCTTGCCCTGATGCTGCACGGCGTTCGCCAGACCGGGGGCGGTGGAGCCATCGGTGTAGAAAGCCGCCTGCTGGTGTGGGTTCTCACCATAGCGCAGGGTTTGCGCAAGCGTGCCGCCAAAGGTCCGGCGGCGCGGGGTGCCTGCGACCTGCTCGGCCATCCAAGTGCTGACGGCAGTGTCATAGGCCGCGGTGCGGGCATAGGCGGTTTGGGCCAAGCGCTGGCGCAGGGCATAGGTGGTCTGGCCGTCGTTGGCCTCAAGCTCCGCGATCACCTCGGCGTAGTCCTCAACATCGACCACGACATTGACGAAGCCGTGGTTCTTGGCCGCCGAACGGATCATCGCTGGTCCACCAATGTCGATATTCTCGATCACCTCGGCATATTCCGCGCCCTTGGCGACGGTTTCCTCGAAGGGGTAAAGGTTCACCACAACCAGATCGATTGCGCCGATGTTATGTTCGTTCATCGCGGCAACATGTTCGTCATTGTCGCGCAGGGCCAGCAGACCGCCGTGGACCACCGGGTGCAGCGTTTTCACCCGCCCGTCCATCATCTCGGGGAAGCCTGTCACATCGGCCACATCCAACACCTCAAGCCCCGCCTCGCGCAGTGCTTTAGCGGTGCCGCCGGTGCTGAGCAATTCGACGCCCCGCGCCGCCAAGGCTTTGCCTAGGTCCAAAAGACCGGTCTTGTCGGATACGGAAAGCAGGGCGCGTTTGATGGGATAGAGGTCGGGCATGGGGCTGGTTCCTTGGTCAGTCTTCATCAGCATAGGGATCGTCGATCGACAAATCTCGCACGCCAATCGCAGTTTCCTGCGCTTTTGACAACGACCAGCGCACCCGTGTGGCATAGTTCATGGCATAGCCCGAGAGCACGATCTGCTGTGCCGCACGTGGCTTCAGCCGGGTCGTCTCAAGGTAAACCCCCGGTTCCAAAGACAGATTAAGCGTGCCGTCATGGCGAAACACCCAAATTTCACCGCTTTTCAGCGCCATGGATATTGCAGCCCCGCCAAGGTCGACCGTGGCATCCACATCCGGATGCAGGTGAAAACGGATGTCGAAAGGCACGCCCTTCAGTTGCGTGGCGCTCAACACCTTATCAAAGCGCCGCTTCTCCGCCCCCTCTATCGCCAGCAGCATATCCTCCCCCGTCAGCCCGCGCCCGTCCGAGGTGAGTTCGAGCCGCCGCGCATGGGTCAGCCCGTGGCTGCGCAGATAGGCGTCATGGCCGCCCTCAAAACGCAGCCCATCCGCCGCCTCTCCGATCTCCACTGGCACTTGGCGCGGACCCGCGATGAGCGCCTCTGTCCCGCTGTGGGGGTCAGGCTCCGCCAGTCGGGCGCTGGAATGGCCGACGAGCGACAGGGCGGAATGCGACGGCGTGGCCCGCCCCGCCCGCCGCCATTCCAGCCCAAATGACGCGCCGGAGCCGCAGTTCACCACCAAGGGCCGCCGCCCCGAGGTCAGCTCAAACGCCAGTGTCGAGGCATGGGCATTGCCCGAGGCCGTGCCGCCCGGTGGCGCCGCCGCATCGACGATCACGCTGGTGCGCCCTGCCGACAGCCTTGCATAGCCCATGGCCAGCCCATCAGGCTGCCGCGTCTTGACCTTGGCCGCCGCCAGTGCGTGATCCAGCCAGCCTTCCATACCGCGCCCGCCGCCGTGAAACCGCGCCAAAGCGCCATCGGCATGACGCAGGCTGCGCAGGGTGGGCGCGATACGCTCAATCGCGGTAAGGTGCTCTTTGGGCGTGCTGCGGCCTGCATCGCTGAGCGCCGCTGCGGCCCATGTAAGCAGGGTAAAAACGGCGAGCAGTTCTTCGGGGTTTCGGGTCGGCAGACCGCCCTCGGCGTCGATCTGGCTGGCACATTCGCGTGCTAATGCCTTGATGGCGGGATCGGCCAGTTCCTCTAGCCCCTCCAGCGACAGGCCCGCGTAAATCAACCCGGTCAGCGCTTCGAAACGCGGCAGGCCCGGCGCAGAGGCGCGCCAGCGTTTTGACAGGAAACGGGTCTGCTGTTCGAGGGACCGGTAGAAGGCATCGCTCTGCGCGGTGTCCGTCCCGCGCAGCATGAAAAGTGCGTGGTTGATCCAGCGGATCAGCCGCCGACCGGTCAGCGCCGGGGTCCAGCCCGGCCCTTGCCCGCGCCCGAAACGGTCGATCCACCCCCAAAGCCAATCCTGCGCCGACGCACGCGCCCGTGCATCCCCCACGGCAGCAAGATCATCCAGCCATGCAAAACCGTGCAGTTCCGCCGCAAAGGCAGGGCCAGGCGGGGTCAGATCCCACNTCGCGGTCTGCGGCGCGGTTAGCAGGCTGCCGGCAAAAAGGTAATTGCCCGCCATCAACTGCCGCCCCCGCGCGAAAGAGCCGATGGTGCGCGGCTCGGGCGACGCGGTGAAACCCGCCACCCGCCCCCGGCCCCGGGTCGCACGCCAAGCGTGCCAGCGGTTCAAAAACCGCACCCTTCGGGCCATGACGCTGGAAAGATTAATCATATCAAGCTGCCCCTGACGCTCTGATGGCGTTTGGCGGCAGCATAACCGCGGCCCTGCAATGAGTCACCGGATTTTCCCCGCGCGCCGGGGGATCGGCGGGGAACGGACGGTTGCCAGCCCGCAGGGGTGCCGCCTAAACAAGGGCACCGCAACCGGAGCGCACCGATGATCGCCAGCCTGATGATGTACCTGCGGCCAGAAACCGCCGCGGCCACGGCCCGCTACTGGGCGCTGATCCGCGATGGGCTGCGCGCGCGGGGCGTTGCAGCCCCGGAAGGGTTGGACAATGCGCGAGAGGAATTCGCGGTGTGGAAAGCCCTCGACCTGACCCTTTCGCAAACCTGCGGGATGCCCTACCGCCTATGGCTGCACGACCGCGTCACGTTGATCGGGACACCTGACTTTGCCGTCGAGGGCTGCCCGCCGGGCTACTACCACAGCGTCTTCGTGGTCCGCGCCAATGATCCCCGTGAAACAATTTCCGAGTTTCGCGCGGCGCGGTTCACCTACAACCAGACGTTTTCGCAGTCAGGCTACGCCGCCGCCTACGCGCATTGCAGCGCAGAGGGTTTCTGGTTTGCAGATCGCAGTCAAAGCCACGGTCACCGGAACTCTGCCAAGACCGTGGCCGAGGGGCGGGCGGATATTGCGGCGCTGGACGGGGTGTCGTGGCGGCTGATCCAGCGGTATGACGCTTTCGCGGGTGGCTTGCGGGTGCTGGAAACCACGACGCCGACGCCCGGCCTGCCCTATATCGCGGCGTCAGATACCGATCGCGAAGCAACATTTGCGGCGGTCCGCGATGCCATCGCCGGGCTTACGCCCGAGGATGCCGCGACGCTGGGCCTGCGCGGCTTGGTCGAGATACCGAAATCCGCATATCTCGCCGTGCCCTCACCACCCGATGGGGCGTGAGGGTCAGCCCTTCCGCAGACACGCGATATAGAAGCCGTCCATCCCGCCTTTGTCGGCCCAAAAGTCAGGTCGCAGACGCAACCCGCCCTCTTCGGTGACCCACTCTGCCTCGACCCCCGGCAGGTCCAGCGCGGCGCGGTCGACTGTCATGTCACCATGCCGTTCCAAGGCTTCGTCGACCTGCACTTCGCCCTCGTCGGGCAGCAGGCTACAGGTGCAGAACACCAGCCGCCCGCCGGGTTTCAGCAGGGTCCATGCATGGTCGATCAACTCGGATTGCAGTTCAATCAGGTCCCCGAATTCCGAGCCATCCTTGGCATGGGGCAGATCGGGGTGGCGACGGATGGTGCCGGTGGCGGAACAGGGCGCGTCAAGCAGGATCGCGTCGAACGCGCCCTCTACGGCACGGGCGTCCTTGGTGAGCGTCTTGGCCTTAAGCCCCACGCGGGCAAGGTTTTCCTTCACCCGCTGCATCCGTGGATGCGATTGGTCAACGGCGGTGACAACAGCCCCCGCAGCGGCAAGCTGCATCATCTTGCCCCCCGGCGCGGCGCAGAGGTCGAGCACGGTTTCACCTTCCGTCGGGGCCAGCACCCGCACCGGGATCGCAGCGGCGGCATCCTGCACCCACCAGTCACCTTCGGCAAATCCCGGCATGGTGGAGACCTGCCCTGCGTTCATTACGCGCACCGATCCTGTCGGCAAGAGCGTGCCGCCCACGGCCTCGGCCAAGGCGGCCGGATCACCCTTGGCGGTCAGATCAAGCGGTGCGCCGGCGAAATGCGCCTCTTCCATCTTGGCGATGGCGTCGGCGCCCCAAGCCTCTGCCAGCGGGCCGCGCAGCCATTTCGGCAGGCGCGGTGCGCGCAGAGCGTCCCAAGCCTCAGGCCCCTGTGCGGCGATCTTGCGCAACACGGCGTTGGTCAGCCCCTTGAGATGGCTCAGCGTGCGATGCTGCGAGACGAGGTTCACCATCGCATTCACCACCCCATGCGCGGCTCCGCCTTGACAAAGCTCGACTGTGCCGACCCGCAGCACATTGCGCACGGTCAGCGGCGGGGCCTTTTGCAGGTGTTTTTGTAACAGCCGGTCGGCACGCTCCAACCCGCGCAGCGTGTCTTGCGCCAGACGTTGGGCGCGGGCGCGGTCATCCGGGGGCAGCTTGTCCAACGCGCCGGAGGCGAGCAGTTCCGACATCAGCCGCGGCTCGTCGCCCAAAATCTGATCCAGCAGATATACCGCGCTTCTGCGGGCCTGAACGCCTGTGTCTGCCATGGTCATGTCCTATCTGGGTCTCGCTTGAGGGGTTGGCGGGTTGTCTGGGCCAGCGCGCGACGTATATCAAGGGAGAACTTGGCTTAAGAGGACCATGATGCCCGATCAACGCCCCATTCCCGACAGTAGACCCGGCCCAGACCCAACTCCAAGCCCCGCGCCGGACCTGCCACCGCAGCCCAAACCGGGGCCAAAGCCGATCCCCGACACGCCGCATGACCCGACGCCGCAGCCCGGCCCCGATCTGCCTGCCGCCGCACAGCGCGCGCTGGCCGAGGCCGCCGCGCGCCGCAAGGCCGCAGCCGCGCTGGACCTGCCCGCCGAACTGGGCGGGCGCGATGGGCCAGAGCCGGTACGCTATGGCGATTGGGAGAAAAAAGGCATCGCCGTCGATTTCTAAGCGGCCTTAGCGCAGGGTCAGCACCGCCGACTCGCCTGCACCCTTGTCAGAGGTGAAGCGGATTTTCGCGCCATCGCGCATGACGACTTGGCAATTATAGCCCAAATCCTTGCCGCCCCAGACCAGCGTCCGACAGAAATAGCCGTCTTTCCACGACCAATTGCCGGTGATCTGCCAAGCGGCCCCCTTGCCAGCGATGGCTCCGCCGGGGGTCACCTGCAGATTGACGAGCGGGCGGGTCAGCCTTTTGCCATTCACCGCCGCGACAAAGTCTGACTTGTTCTGAATACGGGCATACTCCGCCGCCGCGGGCAGGCCGCTTAGCGCCAGCACCGCAGTCGCGGCGAGTGCAAAGATAATCCTCATCGATACCTCCCTTGGTGAATTGCCTTTGGCATTCACGTAAGCAAAAGAGGTAAAGTTTCAGATAATCTGCATCTGGTTCAGCGTTTCAGGCCCAGCACATCAAGCATGTCATATTCGCCCGGCGTCTGACCCTGCCCCCAAAGCGCGGCCTTCAGCGCGCCGCGCGCGAAAAGCGCGCGGTCAGACGCGATGTGGCGTAGAATGATCCGCTCTCCAGCGGCGGCGAACATTACGTCATGCTCCCCCACGATGTCACCGCCCCGGATCGCGGTGAAACCGATATCGCCCTGCTGCCGCGCGCCGGTGATCCCATCGCGGCCCCGGTCTGACACATCAGCCAGCTTTACGCCGCGCCCTTCGGCGGCGGCTTCGCCCAGCATCAGAGCCGTGCCAGAGGGGGCATCGACTTTCTGGTTGTGGTGCGATTCGATGATCTCAATGTCGTAATCCACGTCCAGTGCAGCGGCGACCTGACGAGTGAGCTGTGTCAGCAGGTTCACGCCAAGACTCATATTGCCTGCGCGGATGATGATGGCCCCCTGTTCGGCGGCTGGGGCAAGCTGCGCGATCTCCTCATCGGTCATCCCGGTGGTGCCGATGACATGCACGATCCCGGCCTTCGCGGCCTCGGCAGCAAAAGCGATCGTTGCCTGTGGCGCGGTGAAATCGATCACGGCCTGCACCTTCGCAAACGCTTCGGCTGCGTCGTCAGTTACGGTCACACCTGACGCGGTGCCCCCCATCGCTTCGCCCACGTCGCGCCCCACCCAGTCATGACCGGGACGCTCCACCGCCGCGGCCAGATGCATTTTGTCGCTGGCGGTGATCTCACGGATCAACATCTGGCCCATGCGGCCAGAGGCGCCGGTAACGGCAATGCCGGGGGTCTGTGTCATGGGGGTGTCTCCTGCAGTTCGGGGGCATGAATGGCTCGGCTGGTTTAGCCCGTCGGCGAGCGCTTGGCAAAGTGCAACCGAAGCCTTAGATGGGGTTCATGGCAAAGAACAAGTTTCATGAGGGCGCAGGCCCGTCGCAACGACAACTCCGCGTGGGCGAAACCGTCCGCCGCGCCTTGTCTGATGTACTCGCACGCGGGGACGTGCATGACACCGACCTCAACCGTCTGTCGATCACCGTGGGAGAGGTGCGCATCTCTCCTGATCTCAAGATCGCAACGGCCTATGTGCTGCCGCTGGGCGGTGAAGGTCAGGATGAGGTGCTTAAGCTGCTGGCGCGCAATAAGAACGAATTGCGCCGACAGGTGGCTAAGAAACTCACGCTCAAGTTCTCTCCTGATCTGCGGTTCCAATTGGATCGGACATTCGACCGGATGGACGACACGCGCCGGATGTTGAACCAAGACGTGGTGCGCCGCGACGCGGATGCGCCTGATGATGACGCTGCCGACAGCGCGCCGGATCAGTGATCCGGGCCGGTTTGATCGCATTGGCGCTGATCGCGCTGAAAGGCACGCCTTCGGATGCTGCCGAATGTCGCAACATCACGTTTGACGGCAGTTCCTATACCGTTTGCGAAGTGGATCTGGAGCGTGACGATCTGCGGCTCTTTCTCAACGATGACGCAGGCGCCCCCTATGGGTTCTTCGGCTCGCTTGATGAGGCACTGAAGGCGGAGGGCTTGCGGCTGGGCTTTGCGATGAACGCGGGCATGTACCACGAGGATCGCTCTCCGGTGGGGCATTACGTCGAAGAAGGCGTCGAGGCGCGCGGCGTGATCGACAGCGCGGGGCCCGGCAACTTTGGCCTGCTGCCCAACGGCGTCTTCTGCCTGCGTGATGGCCGCGCCGATGTGATTGAGACCAAGCGTTACCTCGAAAACAAACCCGATTGCCGCTTTGCCACGCAATCGGGGCCAATGCTGGTGATCGACGGGGCGCTGCATCCGCGATTCTTACCCAACAGCACCTCCCGCTATATCCGCAACGGCGTTGGCACCACGGCAGACGGAAAACGCGCGGTTTTCGCGATTTCCAATGACGTGGTAACCTTTCATGAGTTTGCCCGGCTCTACCGGGATGAGCTGGACCTGCCTAACGCGCTGTATTTCGACGGCAATATCTCGCGCCTGCGGGCGCCGGGATTGCGCCGCACCGGGGCGGGGTTCACCACGCTGGGGCCGATCGTCGGCATCGTCACGCCTGCAAAGTGACCTTTTCCCCGCTTGGGGGCTGGGCAGCGCGGCATGGCTCCGTTAGAGGGCAGCACCACAAAGGCGAAGGGGCAAGACATGGCACGCAAACGCAAGGGTCGCGATATTTCAGGCTGGCTGGTGGTGGACAAACCCGCCGGGCCGACATCGACCGCCGTGGTCAACAAGGTCCGCTGGGCGCTGGAGGCCAAAAAGGCGGGCCACGCAGGCACCCTTGACCCCGAAGCGACCGGCGTTCTGGCCATCGCCTTGGGCGAAGCGACCAAGACCGTGCCCTATATCACCGACGCGCTGAAAGCCTATGAGTTCACCGTGCGTCTGGGCATTGCCACCAACACCGACGATGCCGAAGGCGAAGTGATCGGCACCTCCGATCTGCGCCCCGACGATGCGGCCATCAAGGACGCGCTGAGCGATTTCATCGGGGACATCCAACAGGTGCCGCCGCAGTTCTCTGCCGTGAAGATCGACGGGCAACGCGCCTATAAACGCGCCCGCGATGGCGAAGAAATGGAGATCGCCGCCCGCCCGCTTTGGGTGGAAAGCCTGCTGCTGCTCGACCGGCCCGACGCCGATCACGTCACGCTTGAGATGGTCTGCGGCAAAGGCGGCTATGTCCGCTCCATCGCGCGCGATTTGGGGCAGAAACTCGGCTGTTTGGGTCACGTCCGCGAATTGCGCCGCACGTGGTCCGGCCCGTTTGAGGCGGCGAATGCCCTGACACTGGCACAGATCGACGAAATCGCCCGCACCCCGGAACTCGACACGCATCTTCTGCCATTGGCCGAAGGGCTGGCGGAGTTGCCCGAGGTCAAAGCCACCCCCGAAGGCGCCACCCGTCTGCGCAATGGCAACCCCGGCATGGTGATCGCCCATGACGTGGAATATGGCGATGAATGCTGGGCCTCGCTCGATGGCCAGCCCGTCGCCGTGGGCCGCTTCAAGGCGGGCGAATTGCACCCCAGCCGGGTGTTTAACCTATCCCCGGACACGAACGAGGGCTGAATGGCCCTGATCACCCGCAGCCATACCAAGGGCGATGCGCCCTCGACCGCTGTCTACTCCCCCTGTGAGCAGTATCGCTACAGCCTCACACGGATCTGGGACAGCGCTGCGCCGCGGGTGATGTTTGTCATGCTGAACCCCTCCACCGCGACGGAGGTGCAGAACGATCCCACGGTTGAGCGTTGTGAGCGCCGCGCGCGGGTGCTGGGCTTTGGCGGTTTCCGGGTGACCAATATCTTTGCCTTCCGCGCCACCGATCCGCGCGACATGCGGGCCGCCCCCGATCCCATCGGCCCCGATAACGACGCCACGCTGGTCGACGGAGCAGATTGGGCCGACCGCATCATCGCCGCTTGGGGCGTGCATGGTGCCCATCTGGACCGGGGTCTTAGCGTCGCCGCACAGCTGGCGGCGGGGGCCAAACCGCTCTACCACCTTGGTCTCTCCAAGGCCGGGCATCCGCGCCACCCCCTCTACCTGCCCTACACACAAGAGCCGGTTTTGTGGCAGCCCTAGCGCCCCGCGCTGGCAGGCATTCGTTAACCACTTCCCCGCTATTCCTTTGATTTTACGGCCACAGCATGCCCTTTTAAAGGCGGGATGATGTGTGGGGCATCAAGCAATGAACGGGTGGAACTGCGCATGTTGTGGCTGGCTGGTGTGATGGGTCTGATGGCGGTCGGCGCTGTCACTCTCGTTGAAATCGAAACGCCGCACGAGGAGGATGTTCCAGAAGGTGACACTCCGCGCGACCCCAAAACCGTCGGAGACATCCTGTCGGGCAGCGATGGCGGAGAGACAGTGCAGGGCGGCACGGGCGACGACCAACTTGGCGGATACGGCGGGAATGATCTGCTTCATGGCGCGGCCGGCGATGATGATCTGCACGGCCATGATGGCAACGACACGCTGTACGGCGATGCTGGCGACGACAGCCTGCACGGCAATGACGGAGATGATGACCTTTTCGGCGGCGCAGGGAACGACAGCCTCTTTGGCCATAATGACGATGACTTCCTCTATGGCGGTGCGGGCGATGACGCGCTGCAAGGCTCTGCGGGTGATGACGTGCTGCATGGTGAAGCTGGGAGTGACGCGCTGCAAGGCGGGCTTGGCGATGATGCGCTGCGCGGCGGCGCGGGCGAGGATACGCTCTTTGGCGGCTGGGGGGATGACACGCTTACCGGGGCGGATGACCTGCAAAGCCGTGATTACCTGAACGGTGGCGGCGGGGATGACCTGATCGTTGCGGGGGCCGGGGACGTGGTGACATCCGGCGAGGGCACGGATCGGATCGTAATGGGCGACTGGATCGGCAGCGGCGGTGCCGCGCAGATTACAGACTACCACGCACAGGATGATTCGCTGCTTTTTGTCTGGGATGACAGCGCCGCAGCCGGGGCGGAACCGCCGCTCGCGATCCTGCCCGACCCCGATCTGCCGGGCCAATCGCTGGTTATGCTTGATGATATTATCGTTGCACGGGTTGCCGGGGACAGTGTTGCGCTTGATGATATTGCCCTGATCCCGCTCAGCGCGGCGTTTAACCTTGGCTTTGCGGCATAACGCATCTGACAAGCTGGCATAAATCACCCTTTGCCAAAGGCGCGAATTCCTCCTATACGCCCCCATCGCCTGCTGATTCCGTCAGCGGGTGATATCTCCATGGGCCTGAGCTGGACGACATCCCGGCCTGCGCCATCCATTTAAACTCTTTTCGAAAGGAGACCCCGATGTCGATTACTGCTGAAGAAAAAGCAAAAGTCATGAAAGATTTCGGCACCAAAGAAGGCGACACCGGTTCGCCCGAAGTACAGGTTGCCATTCTGACCTCGCGCATCGTCACGCTGACCGAGCACTTCAAGACCCACAAAAAAGACAACCACGGCCGCCGTGGTCTTTTGAAAATGGTCGCGACGCGCCGCAAGCTGCTGGATTACGTTAAGGCCAAAGATGAGTCCCGTTATCAGGACCTGATCAAGCGCCTCGGCCTGCGCCGCTAATTGCGGACAGCCCGCCGGGTTTCCCGGTGACAGGACGACCCAAACCTCCCGGCCCGCGCCGGGAGGTTTTTTGTTGCGCGCAGGTCAGCACAGTGCGCAACGGAGAGAAGCCGCCGCTCACAGCCCCGCTGCGACAGAACGCTTCCCATTTGCCTTGAAAACCTGTATGTCCGCGCAATCTGAAATCCGGCGCGCGGACTCCTGCGCCTGAAAAAGAAGATACCGGAGTCAGGGGCAATACGGCCCCTATGCAATGGCCAATGGGCCAAAAAGGAAACGTAGATGTTTAATGTAACGAAAAAATCGATCCAGTGGGGCGAAGAGACGCTGACACTGGAAACCGGTAAGGTTGCCCGTCAGGCGGACGGGTCGGTGATTGCCACGCTGGGGGAAACCAGCGTTATGGCCAATGTGACGTACGCACGTCAGCAAAAGCCGGGCCAGGACTTCTTCCCCCTGACCGTGCACTACCAAGAGAAATATTATGCCGCCGGTAAAGTACCGGGTGGCTTCTTCAAGCGTGAGGCCCGCCCCACCGAGAAAGAGACCCTGACCGCGCGTCTGATCGACCGTCCGATCCGCCCGCTCTTTGTCCCCGGCTTCAAAAACGAAGTTCTGGTGATGTGTACCGTGCTGAGCCACGATCTGGTGAACGACCCCGATATGGTCGCCATGATCGCCGCTTCCGCCGCGCTGACGATCTCCGGCGCGCCGTTCCGTGGCCCGATTGCTGGCTGCCGCGTGGGCTATGAGGATGGCGATTACATCCTGAACCCAACAATCGACGACATGCAGGACCTGCGCCTGAACCCCGAGCAGCGCCTCGATCTGGTTGTCGCCGGCACCAAAGACGCCGTGATGATGGTCGAATCCGAAGCCTATGAGCTGTCGGAAGAGGAAATGCTGGGTGCGGTGAAATTTGCCCACGACCAGATCCAGCCGGTCATCGACCTGATCATCGATCTAGCCGAAGACGCCGCGAAAGAGCCGTTTGACTTCCAGCCCGACGATTACTCTGAGCTGTCCGCCGCTGTAAAAGCCGCTGGCGAAGACGAAATGCGCGCTGCATTCGCTATCGCCGACAAGCAAGAGCGCACCGCCGCTGTTGCCGCCGCACGCGAGACGATCAAAGGCAAGCTCACCGAAGAGCAGCTTGAGGACAAGAACCTCGGCTCCGCGATGAAGGGCCTTGAGGCCAGCATCCTGCGCGGCGACGTGGTGAAAACCGGCAAGCGTATCGACGGTCGTCGCACCGACGAAATCCGCGATATCGTGGCAGAAACCGGCATCCTGCCGCGGACCCACGGCTCGGCGCTCTTCACCCGTGGTGAAACGCAAGGCCTCGTCGTGACCACGCTCGGCACCGGCGACGATGAGCAGTTCATCGACGCGCTGCACGGCAACTTCAAATCGAACTTCCTGCTGCACTATAACTTCCCCCCCTACTCGGTTGGTGAAGTTGGTCGCGTGGGCCCTCCCGGCCGTCGCGAAGTTGGCCACGGTAAGCTCGCTTGGCGTGCTCTGCAGGCGGTTCTGCCCGCAGCGACAGACTTCCCCTACACCATCCGTCTCGTGTCCGAGATCACCGAATCCAACGGCTCCTCGTCGATGGCATCGGTCTGCGGTGGCTCGCTGTCCATGATGGACGCAGGCGTGCCGCTGAAATCGGCTGTGGCCGGTGTGGCGATGGGTCTGATCCTCGAAGATGACGGCTCCTACGCGATCCTGTCGGATATCCTGGGTGACGAAGACCACCTCGGCGACATGGACTTCAAAGTGGCCGGGACCGAAGCGGGCATCACGTCGCTGCAGATGGACATCAAGGTTGCAGGCATCACGCCCGAGATCATGGAAAAAGCTCTGGCTCAGGCCAAAGAAGGCCGTATCCACATCCTTGGCGAGATGAACAAAGCGATCTCCGGCGCAGCGGACTTCTCCGTGCACGCACCGCGCATCGAGACCATGCAGATCCCCACCGACAAGATCCGTGAAGTGATCGGGTCCGGCGGCAAGGTGATCCGCGAGATCGTCGAAGTTTCCGGCGCCAAAGTCGACATCAACGACGAAGGCATCATCAAGATCGCAAGCGCCAATGGCGACGCCATCAAAAAGGCCTACGACATGATCTATTCGATCGTGGCAGAGCCCGAAGAGGGCGCCGTTTACACCGGCACCGTGGTCAAGATCGTCGATTTCGGTGCTTTCGTTAACTTCTTTGGCAAGCGCGACGGTCTGGTCCACGTGTCCCAGATCGAAAACCGCCGCCTGAACCACCCTTCGGACGTTCTGAAGGAAGGTCAGGAAGTGAAAGTGAAGCTTCTGGGCTTTGATGATCGCGGCAAGGTGCGCCTGTCGATGAAAGTCGTCGATCAGGAAACTGGTGAAGAAGTCGCTGCCGAGAAGAAAGAACCGGCAGAAGGTTGATTAAAACCTGCTGCGGACCCCCACCGGGGTCCGCAGTTTTTCCCGCAGGGCAGTACAAGACATGAGCGCAGAGAATCTGGTCACGATTTGCATCACCATGGGGCTGCGCCCCGATGTCCTGCAACAAACGCTCGAAAGCCTCGGCCCGGAACTGCGTAAGCTCCCCATCATTGGCATCAACGACTTTGGCGATGCCGAAACAAGCGCGGTCTTCGACCGTCTCTGCCCCCACGGCCAACGCATTGATCTGGGCAAACAGGTCGGACACCACCCCGCCGTTGACGCCATGTATGCCAAGGTGCGCACGCCTTATGTCTTTCACATGGAAGACGACTGGGAATTCACCCGCCACGATTTTTTAGATGACGCCCTGCGCCTGCTAGAGGCACATCCCGATGTTTCCTCGGTCTGTTTCCGCGACACCGATAACTTCTTCATCGAAGACGCGGCCCGCGCCCAGATCGTCAAGGAGGACTGTGCAGGCGTCTCCTACGCGCGCATGGATGCCCTCAGCCCTAAATGGTATGGCTATACGTTCAACCCGCATCTTGCCCCCCTCTCCCTCTGGAAAGAGGTTGGCGGCTTCAGCGGTTTCAAACGTGAAAGCCATATTTCGCGTCACCTGCGCAAACAGGGTAAATTCACGGCCTTTCTGAAACCCGGCGCTTGCCAGCACATCGGGTTTGTCAGCGTCGCCCACAAACCGCCTTCCGCCTTCAAACGATTCAAAAACTGGCTGCGCGGTCGACCCACCCCCAAAGTTTAACCCGTAAGAACCTGTTGCCGTCCCCCGGGCCGACAGGGATGAGGTCAAATCCATGCCGCAGCGCCCCAAGGGATTCGTCATCAATCTCGCCGCCTCCCCCCAACGGCTGGACAGCGCGAAGGCCGAACTGGACGGGGCGCAAGTCGACCCGATCCGCGTAGACGCATTTGACGGGCGTGAAATCGACCTCGCGCAGTTCGCGCCCTATGATGATAGCAAAGCCCGACGGTTCATGGGCCGCTCGATGACCCAAGGTGAGGTCGGATGCTACGTCTCCCACCAGCGCGCCGCCACAGCCTTTCTGGAAAGCGGCGATGAGATCGGCTTCGTTTTCGAAGATGATATCGCCCTACAGCCTGAGTTCAAAACCGCCGTGCCGAAACTGATAGAATGGCTCCGCGCCCGCGACGATTGGCACTGCGTCAACTTGGGCGCAACACGCTTGAAAATCACCAGTCCCATGGCAGAGGTCGCAGGCATTGAAGTGCTCCGCGCTCACTATTTCCCCATGCTCGCCCATGCGCTGATCTGGAACCGCGCCGGAGCCAAGGCCTTCCTTGCCGCCTCCGAGCCTATTTTCTGCCCCGCAGACAATATGTTAAGACAAGTCCTCACACGTTCCGACATGGGGCTGGCAACCGCCCAAAACCTCGTGACCGCTGGCCGGTTCGACAGTGACATTTCCGCCCGTTCAGGCGGAAATCGGGGACAATTCCGCCGGTCGCCGCTCTATGGCCTGCGCAAACAGCGCCGCTTGCTGCATGAAAAAGCGATGGCCTTCGCGCATAAGCTCGGCCATCGCTAACAACGCATCAGCCCGGCAGTTTCGCCTTACGCAGATAGGGCAAAACGGTATCAAACGCCCCGAACTTTGCCTTGGCATCCTCATCTGACACGGTCGCGGGAATGATCACATCCTCACCGACCTGCCAATCCGCCGGCGTTGCGACGCCATTCTTGCCAGCAGTCTGCAACCCATCCAGCGCCCGCAGCACCTCGGCAAAGTTGCGGCCCACGTTCATCGGGTAGGTCATGCTCAGCTTCAACTGCTTATCCGGCGAAATGATAAAGACCGACCGCACAGTGGCACTGTCGTTGGGCGTGCGGCCATCGGGCATGTAGGCTTCGGCGGGCAGCATATCAAAGGCCTTCGACACCTCCAGCCCGGCATCCGCGATAATCGGGAAACCGGCCTTGGTGCCTGCAACCTTCTCAATATCGCCCTTCCATTTCTTATGCTCTTCAACCCCGTCAACGCTGACGCCAATCACCTTCGTGCCGCGCTTTTCCCACTCATCGGAAAGCCGCGCCACGGCGCCGAATTCGGTCGTGCAAACGGGGGTGAAATCCTTCGGATGCGAGAACAGGATCGCCCAGCTGTCACCGACGAACTCATGCAGCGAAAAACTGCCCTGATCGGTTTCGACGGTAAGGTCGGGAATAGTGTCGTTGATACGCAAGCCCATGATATCCTCCGGGTCAATCTGTGAACAGATAGGCTAGAGGTAATCGCAAACCCCGCCATTTTCACCCCCCCGATTGCCACAAAGCAAAACTTCACCGCAGCGCCACGGCCCCTTCCCCTTCATCCTTTCTTAAATACCGATCCCGCCCCCACCTCACATCACAAGGCCGGGCACGGAGCGCCCTTCAGAACGGCGCCTTCGCCCGGACCTTGGTCGATGTCCCGCCCTGCGGATGGTTAAACCGCAACTCCTCACTATGCAGCATCAACCGCGGAAAATCCCGCGCAGGCCCGGTGGCATAGAACGGATCGCCCAGAATAGGATGCCCAAGCGCCAGCATATGCACGCGCAGCTGGTGGCTGCGTCCTGTTTTGGGGAACAGGCGCATGCGCGCGGTCTCGCCATCGGACTTGATCTTTTTCCAGTCGGTCTGCGCGGGCTTGCCGGTCTCATGGCACACCATCTGCAGCGGACGATTGGGCCAATCAACGATCAGCGGCAGATCGACCGTGCCGGACTTCTCTTCCGGCACGCCCCAGACCCGGGCAACATAGGTTTTTCGCGTCATGCGTTTTTCAAACTGCAGCCCAAGATGGCGCTGTGCATGGGGTGTCATCGCAAAGATCATCACGCCCGAGGTGTCCCGATCCAACCGATGCACCAGCAACGCCTCGGGAAAGACCGCCTGCACCCGCGCGATCAGGCAATCGGCCAGATGCTCGCCCTTGCCCGGCACGCTCAGCAAACCAGAAGGCTTATCGACCAGCAAAACTTCGGCGTCTTCATGCAGAATGACCAGCGGATCCTGCGGCGGGTTATATTCGCTATCCATGGTTCCCCCTCGCAGATGCCGCCCCGCGGATCAAGCGGCGCGTGGCGGTCAGGCGACCGCAGCGAAACTGTCTTTGAGGATCGCGGCCAATGCATCGGCATCCGCTTGGGTGAATGCATTGGGCTGGTCGCTGTCGATATCAAAGACCCCCAGCAATTCCCCCGCGCCGTTCCAGACCGGCAGCACCAATTCCGACCGCGTCGACGAGGCGCAGGCGATATGGCCCGGGAAGGCATCGACATCTTCCACCAATTGCACCTCGCCCGTGCGGGCCGCAGCCCCGCAGACCCCGCGCGAAAACGGGATCACCAAACAGCCGTGTCCGCCTTGATAGGGCCCGATCTTAAGCAACTCAGGCGCGGTGACACGGTAGAACCCGGTCCAGTCGAACCGGTCATCTGCGTGATGTACCTCGCAGGCGATGGTGGCCATCAGCGCCACGGCATCGTCTTCGCCCTCCGTCAGAGCGGCAATGGTTTTCGATAGGGTTTGGTAGTCGACTGTCATGGAAAAACTCATATTGCGGATAGAGAAAGGGAGGCAGCACGCCCCCCTTTGCATACGTCAAAAAGCCGTGGGATCAGGGGCGTTCAATCGCGATGGCCGTGCCTTCGCCGCCGCCGATGCAGATCGCCGCGATACCGCGCTTCAACCCGCGCTTTTCCAGTGCGTTCAACAGGGTCACCATGATCCGCGCGCCTGAGGCACCGATGGGATGGCCAAGCGCACAGGCGCCGCCGTTGACGTTCACGATGTCATGCGACAGGTCCATCTCATGCATGAAGGCCAGCGGCACCACGGCGAAAGCTTCATTGACCTCCCACAGGTCCACGTCTTCTTTCTTCCAGCCGATCCGCTCCAGCAGTTTCTGCGCTGCGGGCACGGGTGCGGTGGTGAAAAGCCCCGGCGCTTGCGCGTGGCTGGCATGGCCGACGATCCGTGCGCGGATGGTCTGGCCGCGGGTCTTGGCGGTCTCCTCATCCGCCAGCACCAGCGCTGCCGCCCCATCGGAGATCGACGAGGAATTCGCCGCCGTCACCGTGCCACCCTCACGGAAGGCCGGTTTCAACTGAGGGATCTTCTCAGGCCGGGCGCTGGCAGGCTGCTCATCCGCGCCGACCGTGGTGCTGCCCGTGCGCGATGTCACCTCAACCGGGGCGATTTCATCCGCAAAGGCACCGCTCTCTTGAGCCTCAATCGCCCGCGACAGCGACGCGAGTGCATAGTTGTCTTGGGTCTCACGGGTAAACTGAAACCGCTCGGCGCAATCTTCGGCAAAGGTGCCCATCAGACGGCCTTTGTCATAGGCGTCTTCCAAGCCATCAAGGAACATATGGTCGATCACCTGCCCATGGCCCAACCGCGCCCCGCCGCGCATTTTCGGCAGCACATAGGGCGCGTTGGTCATGCTCTCCATGCCGCCCGCGACCATCACATCGGTATGGCCAAGCGCGATTTGGTCAAAGGCCATCATCGCCGCTTTCATGCCAGAGCCGCACATTTTGTTAAGCGTAGTGGCGGGCACTTCTTCGCCCAGACCTGCCTTGAACCCGGCCTGACGCGCGGGCGCTTGGCCCTGCCCTGCGGGCAAAACGCAGCCCATCAGCAGCTCCTGCACTTCGGCGGGGTCCGTCGTCCCCAACGCCGCCTTGATCGCACTGCCGCCCAATTCCGCGGCTGTCAGCCCTTGGAAAGCCCCTTGGAAACCGCCCATCGGGGTTCTGGCTGCACCGGTTATCACGACATTGCGCATCACGTTCTCCTAGAGTTGCACCGCACACCAGTTGGTAAGGTTTTACGGTTAATCACGTCTCGAACTTCAAAGTCTTGAGGCATGTTTATGGAAGTTTCCGCCAAAACAGAAGACCGCTTTTGCGTGGTCAGCGTGCTGCACGAACGGATCGACGCCGCCGCCGCGCTGGAGTTCAAGGACGCGGTGCGCCGCGCCACGACCCATGCGCCATCGGTGGTGATCCTTGACCTGCACCGGGTCAACTTCATCGATTCCAGCGGGCTGGGCGCGATCGTGGCGGCGATGAAACATCTGGCACCGCAGCGGGCCTTGGTGCTGGCCGGGCTAACTCCGGCGGTGGAAAAGGTCTTTACCCTTACCCGGATGGACACGGTCTTTGGCATTTTTCACACGCTGGACGCCGCCCTCAGCGCGCACCGGGGATAGCGCCATGCGGCAGCCCGCCGCGCGCTCTGCGCTTTGCCCGTTTGAGATCACCGTTCACAGCGGCCCCCACGCCGCGCGGGAGGCTCTGACGCTCTTGCTGGACGGTCTCACCTGCCTCGCGCTTGAGGCCGAAGAGGTCTGCGTGGTGCGATTGGTCGTCGCCGAAATGCTCAACAATATCGTCGAACATGCCTATTCGGATGCCGACCTTCCCGGCCCCATCCATATTGCCTGTCATCATGCGCCCGATGGCCTGCACCTTGCCGTGTCGGACGAGGGACTGCCAATGCCCGACCTGCAAGCGCCCTTGGGCCTGCCGCAAGAGATCGACCGCCCGGTCTGCGATCTTCCCGAAGGGGGTTTTGGCTGGTTTCTGATCCGCGATCTGGCAAAAGATCTGAGCTATCGCCGTCTGGCCCAAGAGAACCGGATCGACCTGCGGCTCCCGGTCGGGTTGCCGCCGCGTTAACCCCTGCGGCAGTGCGGCAGGCAGATTTCGCAAAACGGCCCTGCTGGGATCACAATTGCGCCTTGGTTGCAGGGCAAAAGAGTGCCTGTAGCTGCAAATAGCTTCCCTCGGCACCGTGTTTAATAGCCCCCACCCAGTACGCGGTGCCGAGGATCTTTCCCCGCATTGGCAGAACCGAAATGACCGTCTAGGGTCACGCTGATATATCAGCGAGGGACAGCACATGCGCGATTTTCACTTTCCCGGCCGGTCACCGGTCTTGGCCACCAATGGCATCTGCGCCACGTCGCACCCGCTCGCAGCGCGGGCGGCGGTCGATATCCTTGCGCGCGGGGGCAACGCCATGGACGCGGCCATTGCCGGGGCCGTTCTGCTGGGCATTTGCGAGCCGCAGATGACCGGGATCGGCGGCGATTGCTTCGTGCTCTACTCTCCAGCGGGGAGCGAAGAAGTCCATGCGCTCAACGGCTCAGGCCGCGCACCCGCGGCGCTGGACGCCGCCAAGCTGCGCGACAAGGGCGAGAAGACGGTGCCGCTGCGCTCAGCCGATGCGGTGACCATTCCCACCGCCATAGATGCCTTTTGCCACCTGTCAGACAACCTCGGCAAGCTGGGGCTGGACGCGCTGCTGGCCCCCGCGATCCACTATGCCGATGCCGGGGTGCCCGTCGCCCCGCGCGTGGCTTTTGATTGGGCCACGGACGGCGGCACCCTTCAGGGGCGCGCGCGGGACCACTTCCTCATCAACGGCAAAACGCCCCGCGTCGGTGATATTTTCCGCGCGCCGGGACAGGCCGAAGTGCTGCGCCGCGTGGCCGCGAAAGGGCGCGATGCCTTCTACACCGGAGAGATCGCCGAAGACATGATCGCCACGCTGCAAGCCGCAGGTGGCAGCCATAGCGCCGAGGATTTCGCGACGGCGCGGGCTGAAGTCTCGACGCCCGTGTCGGGCCACTACAAAGACCTCGAAGTGGTCGAACATCCGCCCAATGGCCAAGGGGCGACCGCCCTGCTGCTGATGAATATCCTAGATCACTTCGACATCGCCGGAATGGACCCGCTAGGGGCCGAGCGGCTGCATATTGAGGCCGAGGCCACCAAGCTGGCCTATGACGCGCGCAACCGGTTTCTGGCGGACCCGGATCACACCACGCGGTTGGAGCATATGTTGGCGGCTGAGACCGCCCGCGCCCTTGCAGCGCTGATCGATCCCAAACGCGCCATGGTCGCCGCCGCGCCGATCAGCGAGGCGGTGCACAAAGACACGATCTATATCACCGTGGTGGATGGTGACGGCATGTCGGTCTCGCTGATCTATTCGATCTTCCATGGCTTCGGCTCTGGCATCGCGTCGGATAAGTTCGGCATCCTGCTGCAAAACCGTGGCGCGGGCTTCACGCTGGAACACGGCCACCCGAATGAGCTGAAAGGCGGCAAACGCCCGATGCATACGATCATTCCCGGCATGATCCGCGAAAACGGTCGCGTGACCATGCCCTTTGGGGTGATGGGCGGGGCCTATCAGCCCTGCGGCCACGCGCGCTTTGCCTCGAACCTCACCGATTTCGGCATGGACGTGCAAAGCGCCATTGACGCGCCCCGCGCCTTTGCCGATGGGCAAGTGATGAAGGTCGAACGCGGCTTTGGCGACGATGTGCGCCAGACATTGAGCGATCTGGGCCATAAGGTCGAAGTGCCTGAAACGGCAATCGGCGGTGCGCAGGCGATCCGCATCCGCGAAGATGGCGTGCTGGAAGGCGCGAGCGACCCGCGCAAGGACGGCTGTGCCTTGGGGTATTGATGAAATGTCCGGCGGGCAAGCGACGGCCCGCCGGGCTCAGTTCATCTGGAAGTGCAGCGGATAGGCACCGTCGGTGAAGGGGCCGAAAAGATCGGGGATATCGGGGTGGTCCACAGGCTCCCCCGAATAATCAGCCACGAGGTTCTGCTCGGATACATAGGCCACATAGTAGCTCTGATCATTCTCGGCCAAGAGATGATAGAACGGCTGGTCTTTCACCGGACGGTTCTCTTCGGGAATCGCCTCATACCATTCTTGGGTATTGGCGAATTCTGGGTCGACGTCAAAAATCACGCCCCGAAAGGGATGCTTCTTGTGACGGACAATCTGTCCGAGGTGATATTTTGCGCGTGTTCGTATCATAACATGCTGCCCCTACCCCTCGACGGTAGCCCTTTCAAGGGGCTTTTGTCCAATCACAGCGACTGTGCGCGGGGAAACAGACTGTGAACGCAGCACCGACAGTGGGTTTCCGGCAGCACTCTGGGCAGGCGATCAACAGGTTTGTCGGGATTTCGCGGAATACCGCCTGCGCGGGGCTGCGCGGTCAGCGCAATATCGCGCAACGCGGCGCGCATTTTCCCAATTTAGTGATGTGATGAAGGGGGTGAATCGGTTAAAGTCCTTTGAAAAAACGTCCCCTAACAAAAAACGAGAGGCGAGAGGCAGATGAGCAAGCATTTTTGCGCAATGATGATCGTACTGCTGGTGGCATCCTGCGGCGGCGGGCCTCAAACGGCCCCGCGTGATCTGGATAACGCCTGCACGATCCTGAAAGAGCACCCCGACTATTTGAGGGCATTCCGCGCGACCGAGCGCAAATGGGGTGTACCAATCCACGTGCAGATGGCCACCATCCATCAAGAAAGCAAATTCGTGGCTGACGCGCGGACGCCCTTCAAATACGTGCTGGGCGTGATCCCGATGGGCCGCCAGTCCAGCGCCTTTGGCTATTCACAGGCCTTGGACGCGACGTGGGATGAATATCTGGAATCCGAAGGCCGCTGGCGTGCGAAACGCGATGAGATCCGCGACGCGAGCGATTTCATGGGCTGGTACATGAACCTGACGCGCGACCGGAACGGCGTGTCTCTGCATGACGCCCGCAACCAATACCTCGCCTATCACGAGGGGCACACGGGTTTTTCCCGGCAGAGCTACAACAGCAAGGCTTGGCTGGTCGGGGTCGCGGGCAAGGTCGATTCCCGCGCCAAGCTGTATGAAAGACAGATCGCCGGCTGCCGTTTGGGCCGCTGGTAAAAACGATCTAATCCAATGCAAAACGCCCCGGCTGGATCAGCCGGGGCGTTTTTTGTTTCAGCAGGGCCGCTTAGCGTTTGCTGCCTGCCCGTGCGCCTGCGGTGTCAAACAGACTGTTGGAGATATTGCCCCCCACCTGCATGTCACCCAGCACAACGGTCGTGGCGCTGCCATTGCCGTCGTTGATGATCCACTGACGCAGCTGCACCGGGTTGCCGGTGAACTTCATCCGGATGTTGCCATATTGCGGGTTGGCGGGGTCTTGGGCCGTGACTGTGGTGGCGGTGCCGTCATAGCTGTGACCGGTCACCATTTTGGCGCGGCCCAGATTGACGTTTTCCGCCAAGATGATCGACAGCGGGGTGCGCGCCAACGGGTAAGTCTCTGCCGGTTGGTTGGACTTCTTGTCATAGATCACAACCGTATTGGCACCTGCGACGACCAGCCCAGAATCCGGCGCGTTATATTCGAAACGTACCTTACCGGGGCGTTTGATATAGATCGTGCCCGAGCTGATCGACCCATCGTCGTTGATCTGGGTAAAGTCGCCCTTGGCGGTGCGAAGCTGGTTCAGATAGCCCGAGATCTCGTTCAGCGACAGCTGCTGCGCCGCCGCCGCGAGGGGGGCCGATACGGCCAGACCAACCGCCAGAATAGCAGAAGTAAGTTTACGCATGTTGTTCGTCCTGTGTTGCCTCACGTTCTGACATAGGGCGGGTGGGCGTGATATTCGATATCAGGGGGCGGTTTTTCGCTATCGCAGCCTCTGCCCCATAAAAAAACACCGCCGGGAGGGAGGCCCGGCGGTGTTTTCTTTATGACCGCCCCCGAGAGGGGAGGGGGCGCGTAGCCTATGCCTGTTCCGGCACCAGAATCTCGCGCTTGCCAACATGGTTGGCCGGAGACACGAGCCCCTCTTCCTCCATCTGCTCCACCAAACGCGCGGCCTTGTTATAGCCAATCGCCAGTTTGCGCTGGATGTAAGAAGTCGAGCATTTGCGGTCTTTGATGACCACCTGAACGGCGGTGTCATAAAGCGCGTCTTCACCATCGGTATTGCCGCCAAGGCCCAGCACCGCGTCGATGTTGCTTTCTTTATCCTCGGACGGCCCTTCGACCACGCCACCGACATAGTCGGGCTCACCGAATTGCTTGAGGTGGTTGACGATCTCTTCGACCTCTTCGTCGCTGACAAAGGGGCCGTGGCAACGGGTGATCTTGGCCCCGCCTGCCATATAAAGCATGTCGCCCATGCCCAGCAGCTGCTCGGCACCCATCTCACCCAAGATCGTGCGGCTGTCGATTTTCGAGGTCACTTGGAAGGAAATCCGCGTCGGGAAGTTTGCCTTGATCGTGCCGGTGATAACATCGACTGAGGGGCGTTGCGTCGCCATAATCAAGTGGATACCCGATGCCCGCGCCATCTGCGCCAGACGCTGAATGCAGGCTTCGATTTCCTTGCCCGCGACCATCATCAGGTCGGCCATCTCGTCGACGATAACGACGATATAGGGCAGCGCCTCGGGGGTATTTTCTTCGGTCTCAAAAATCGGCTCGCCGGTATCTTCGTCAAAGCCGGTTTGCACAGTGCGAGAGAACATCTCGCCCTTGGCCAGCGCTTCGCGGACGCGACCGTTGTAGCCTTCGATGTTCCGCACGCCCATCTTGGACATCTTGCGATAGCGCTCTTCCATCTCGCCCACGGTCCATTTCAGCGCGACAACAGCCTTTTTCGGGTCGGTCACAACCGGGGACAGCAGATGCGGAATGCCGTCATATACCGACAGTTCCAACATCTTAGGATCGATCATGATCATCCGGCATTCCTGCGGCGTCAGCTTGTACAGCAGCGACAGGATCATCGTGTTGATCGCCACCGATTTACCCGAACCGGTGGTCCCCGCGATCAGCAGGTGCGGCATTTTCGCAAGGTTGGCGACAACCGGATCGCCGCCGATGTCCTTGCCAAGCGCCAGCGGCAGGCGCTGATTGCCATCGCCGAAATCACGGCTCGACAGGATTTCGCGCAGGATCACCTTCTCGCGGTTCTCATTGGGCAGTTCGATGCCGATCACGCTGCGGCCCGGCACGGTGGAAACACGCGCCGACAGCGCGGCCATGGAGCGCGCGATGTCATCCGCCAGACCGATCACACGGCTGGCCTTGAGACCCGGCGCAGGCTCAAGCTCATACATGGTGACCACGGGACCGGGGCGCACGGCGACGATCTCGCCCTTGACGCCGTAATCATCGAGCACGGTTTCCAGCATCCGCGCATTTTCTTCCAGCGCCTCGTCGCTCAGGTGCAGGCGCTGCACGCTCTCGGGGCTTTCCAAAAGGCTCAGCGGCGGCAATTCGAAACCGGGGTGCGTGTCGTCAAAGGTCAAGGTGGGCTGCGCTTCGACCTGCGCCTGTTTCGAGGGTTGGACGGGTTTGCGGGTGGGCTGCTGCACCACTTTGCGCGGCTCGGCCACGGGGATTTTCATCGCCTCTGGCGCCGGCGCTTGCTGCAACGGCAGGGTTTCAGAGGTGACGGTATCCTCGTAACGCTCAACCATCGGCTCTTGCATCATCGGCTCTTCGACCATCGGCTCCGGTGCCGGCTCAGGCTGCACCTGCGGTTTGCGCAGCAGCGGCTCAGGGCGCAGGGTGGCCGAGCCTGCGGTCAAAGGCGGCTCGGCGCGCAGGGTGGCGGGCTGGCTGGTGTTCAGCAACAGCGGGTCCGGCCCACGGCCCCGGCCTTTGGTCAGCGGCGCGGTTGTCGGCGTGTGGATCGCATTGGCATTACGGACGCGGTTCTTGATGACATCGGCGATCTTGCTCTTGATGCGCTCCTCGCCCGGTGTCTCATCCACGATGGCGTCGCTGTAGGTCTCGATCAGTTCCGGCTCGGGCATATCGTCCGCTTCGGGGCGTTTGATAAGACCGGGCATGCGGCCAAACAGGCTGCGCGGCTCTGCTTCCGGCTCAGGCATAGGGGCTTGCTGCGCGTAGTAATCCTGACTTGCGTCCTGTGCGGCCCAAGTCTCGGCTTCCTCAGCCTCCTGACGGCGGCGCTCACGGCGTTCGGCCTGACGGGCCGACAGGTTCTGCGCGGCAACGACGGCACCGCTGGCCCCCCGGCCCAACAAGGTCATCAACCCGGCATAGGCCATGATCAGTCCGACCAGCAGGAACCGCGTGATGCGCATCAACTCGGCCTTGGTGAAGCCCAGCACAAAGGCACCCAGAGCCAGAATCGCCACGCCCATCAAAAGCGACATCAGCTTGACCGTCAGGGTCGAGCCAATGGGCAAGACCGTCAGCAACGCGCCCATAACGGTATCGCCAAAAAGCCCGCCCAGACCAAAGCTATGGGTCAGCAGCCATTCCTGACCGGGGGCCAGCGTCGCGGCATAGATCGCCCCAAGCGCCACGGCGATGGGGGCAAAGATCAGACGCCCGAGGGCACGGTCATCGCCCTGATGCAGCGCGAAACGCCCGCCCCAGAACAGCAGGACGATGGCAATGCCCCAAGCGCCCCAACCGACGATCATGAACAGCGGTGCGGCAATGGAGGCACCGATCCGGCCCATCCAGTTCTGCACCGGCGCATCCGTCGAGACCATCCAGTTTGGATCGTCGGGCGTGTAGCTGCCGATCATCATGGCGGCCATAATGCCCAGCATGATCAGCGCCAGCCCCAGCAGTTCACGACCGCGCTTTTCGATTGCCTCGGCCATGTTGCTGTCTAGCAATGGATCGCGTCCCCGTGTCTGATATGCCATGTCGTCCCTCGCTTATGTCGAATACAGACAGTCGCGGATCGCTTCCAACCCGCGCGTCGTTTCGTCTTTTGGGGCCACCAAGGCGACCCGAATGTAATTCTGACCGGGATTCTCCCCGGCAACGTTCTGCGCCAAATAGCTGCCGGGCAGCACCCGCACGCCTGTCTCGCGCCACAGTTTCAGCGCCGCGGCCTCGTCATCCTCGACCGGGAGCCACAAGAAGAACCCCGCCTCGGGGCTCGCGTAGCCCGGCACATTGCCAAAAATGCGGTCGGCGATGGCGTATTTCTCTTGGTAGAGCGCGCGGTTCTCTTCCACATGCGCTTCATCCGCCCAGACGGCGGCAGCGGCCTGCTGCAAGGGCAGCGGTAGCGGTGCGCCCGCATAGTTGCGCAACTGTTTGATCTCGCGCATCGTCTCTGCCCCGCTGGCGGCAAAGCCTGAGCGCAGCCCCGGCAGGTTGGAGCGTTTCGACAGCGAGTGAAAGATCACCACCCGGTTGCGGTCGGTGCCGAGTTCTTTAACCACCTCCAACGCACCGGTGGGCGGCGTGTCGCGGTAGATCTCAGAATAGCATTCATCGGCGAAGATCAGGAAATCATATTTCTCGGCCAGCGCGATCAGATCGGCCCAGTAATCGCGCGAGGCGACAACGCCCTGCGGGTTGGCGGGCGAGCAAAGATAGGCCGCCGTGGTGCGGCGCAGCACCTCTTCGGGCAGGCTGGCGAAATCGGGCAAATGCCCGGTCTCGGCGGTGGCGGGGACCATGATCGGCTCTGCCTCGCCCGAGATCGCACCGATCATATAGACTTGGTAGAACGGGTTCGGCATCAGAATCGCCGATTTCTCGCCGTTCTTGGTCGGCGGGCAGAGCGCGATGACGGCGTTGTACAGCCCTTCGCGGGTGCCGTTCAGCGCCATAACCTCGCTGTCGGGGTCCATTTCGACACCGTAGCGCCGCGCGATCCATGCGGCGATGGCGGCGCGCAGCTCGGGCGAGCCGTCATTCGGCGGGTATCTGTTGAAACCTTCGGCGTGTTTCGTGATCTCATCCGTGACCCAAGCCGGAAACGCATGTTTCGGCTCGCCAATGGTCATATGGATAGGCGTGCCACCACCCTCATGCCCATCGAGCAAGGCGCGCAGGCGCGGCCACACGTGGGCCGGAAGGTTCGAAAACCGCTCGGAATACATCATCAAAACTGCCTCGGATCGGGATCATTCATGCCCCGTTTGCCCCAAGGTACCCAAGGGCGCCTCTCCCGTCCAGAAAAACCGGGAGATTTGCCGCCCTTGTGGCTTTTCGGTCGTGCGCTGTTATGCCTCGCGCAGGGCCGCTTCAGCCGCTGCACCAAGGCGCAAAAGCTGTTCCTCGGCATTGGGAGCGGCCATCAAAGAGATGCCACAGGACGGCGTTCCGGTTGGCAACGTAAGCGCGCAGAGCCCCATGAGATTCGCGACTCGCGTGTTCCGCAGCGAAAGGAGATTCTGCGCGAGGTAGTAGTCGTGATCGCTGTTCAGCCGCTCAATGTTCGGTGGCAGCATCGGCGCGGTCGGCACCAGTACGGCGTCATAGCCCGCCACGGCCCGGTCATAGCCTGCCCGCGCCAGATCAAGTTTGGCCCAAGCGGCAACGTAATCGGGGCCGGAGAACCCCTTACCCAACCGGAAACGCTCAAGAATTTCAGTGAACATCGCCTCTGGATTGGCCTCAATGACATCTCGCCAAAGACCGTAGGCTTCGGTGGTGTAGAGACAAGAACTCAGCGGCATCGCCTCTTCGACCTCGGGCACGGAGATTTCATCGACAGTAGCACCTGCGTCCCGCAACCGCTCCACTGCCGCGTTGAAAGCCGCCTTTGGCTCTTCGGAAAGCTGATCCATCACGACATTGGTCAACACCGCAAAGCGGCAGCCTTCCAACTCACTCTCTTGCAAATCGGCGGGTTTGGCCCCTTCCAGAACGCCCAGCAGCAGCGCCGCATCCTCGACAGAGCGGCAAAGCGGACCAACCGTGTCGAACTTCGCCGCCAGCGGTACCGTCCCGGCGAGGGAGACCCGCCCAGCCGTGGTTTTAAGCCCCACCAGATCATTCCACGCCGCAGGAATACGCACCGATCCGCCCGTATCCGACCCAATCGCCGCCGCCGCCAAGCCAAAGGCGACCGAGGCTGCCGCCCCCGAAGACGACCCACCAGAGACGCTGTCAGGCTCGTTCACGCAGGGCGGCGTCGCGGTGCTGGGATTATGGCCAAGGCCCGAGAAGGCCAATTCGCTCATGTGGGTTTTGCCCAGACAGACCAAACCCATCGCGGTCGCATTGGCCAGAACTTCCGCATCACGCTCCGGCACGCGGCCCTCTAGCAGCTTGGTTCCCGCCTCCGTCGCTGTGCCAGCGGTATCGAATAGGTCTTTCCAAGAGATTGGCACACCATCAAGCGGCGACAGGCGCTGGCCGTCGCGAGCACGCTCAGCCGCGGCGGCGGCTTCGGCGCGGGCGCGCTCGGGGGTGACGCGGGCATAGATACGGTCGCGCATCGGATGCGCGTCGATGGCATCAAGAAAGGTATCGCAAAGCGCCACGGGGTCGATATCGCCCGCCGCGATTCCGCGCCCCAGATCCGCCGCCGTCATTTCCAACCATTCGCGCATGTCGTACCCCTTGCCGATGTTCGTGGCGAACCTAGCGACCGTTCGGCGCATGGACAATCCCCGCGCGCAGGTCATATCTAGGGCCATGGATTTTGACCACGATATCGCGATCATCGGCGGCGGGCTGAACGGCCCTGCCCTTGCTCTGGCCCTCAGCCGCGCGGGTTTGCGCGTGGCGGTGATTGACGCCCTGCCCGCGCGGACATTTGAGAACGCCGACTTCGATGGCCGCGCCTATGCGCTGGCGCTGACCTCGGTGCGACTGATGGAAGGCCTCGGCATCTGGCCTGAAATCGCCGGTGACGCCCAGCCGATGCTTCAGATCAAAGTCACCGATGGGCGCGCCGGAACCGGCCCCTCGCCCATGTTCATGCATTTCGACCATGCCGAGATCGAAGAAGGCCCGATGGGTCATATGGTCGAAGACCGCCACCTGCGCCGCGCCTTGCTAAAGGCCGTCGCGGCCGATCCGGCGATCACCATGTTGAACGACACCCGCGTCACCGATCAAACGGTAGAGCCGACAGGCATCACCCTGACCTTGGACGGCGTCAAGACACTGCGCGCGCGGCTGGCCGTGGGGGCCGATGGGCGCGGCAGCGGGACCGCCGAACGCGCCGGGATCAAGCGCATTGCATGGTCCTATGGTCAGACTGCGCTGGTCTGCGTGGTCGATCACGAGAAACCGCATCACGGCATCGCGCATCAGTTCTTTATGCCCCCCGGCCCGCTGGCGATCTTGCCGCTGACTGGTAACCGCTCGCTGATCGTCTGGAGCGAAGCCAGCGCAAATGCCGCCGCCATTAATGCCCTGCCGGATGCGCAATACCTCGACGTGCTGCGCCCGCGCTTCGGCAGCTTTCTGGGGGAGCTTTCCCTGACCGGCCCGCGCTACAGCTATCCGCTGGGCCTGTCGCTGGCGCATTCCATGACCGCGCCGCGCGTGGCGCTTTTGGGAGATGCGGCACATGGAGTGCATCCCATCGCAGGTCAGGGGTTGAACGCAGGCCTACGCGATGTGGCGGCCTTGGCCGAGGTGATTGCCGATGCGGTGCGACGGGGCGAAGACCCCGGAAACGACGCGGTACTGGCGCGTTATCAGGAATGGCGGCGCTTCGACAATGCCAGCCTCGCGCTGGCGACAGACAGCTTTAACCGGCTGTTTTCAAACGATAATGCGCTTTTGCGTCTGGCCCGTGACATGGGCATGGCCGCGATCAACGCCCTGCCCGGCCTGCGCCGGACCTTCATCCGCGAAGCGGCAGGGCTGACGGGTGACCTGCCCCGATTGATGCGTGGGAAGCCCCTTTAGCGGGGCCCAGTTACAGCGTCCGCGCCTCATCAGGCAGCATCACCGGAATGCCATTGCGGATCGGATAGGCCAGCCCGGCAGCTTTCGACACCAGTTCTTGCTTTTCTGCGTCATAGGTCAGCGTCGTCTGGGTGCGCGGGCAGATCAATGCCTCCAGCATCCGGCGGTCGAATTGAACGGTGGCATCCGTCATTGCATCAAGCCCTCTTCCTGACCGCCGCGCATCGCGAATTCGATCAATGTCACCAATGTCTCGCGCCGGGTTTCCAGCGACGGCGCCTCTAGCAACGCCTGTTTGTCCTCGGCCTCAAACTCCAACATCATCGACAGGGAGTTTATCAGCAGCTCATCCTCGGCATCTTTCAACGTGTCCCAATCAGCCGAGAGGCCGCGGGTGTCGAAATACCGCCCCAATAGGTCAAGGAACCGCACCCGGTCGAAACTGTCGTCGACCTCATCCTCGCCCAAGTCACGGTCAAAGCCCGCCCAGTTCACATCGCAGCGGCGATAGGGGGAAAAGCCTTCAATCTCTTCCACCACGCGAAAGCGTGAGACGCCGCCAAGGGTCACCATATAGCGGCCATCCTCGGTCTCGGAAAACTGGGTGATGCGCCCCGCGCAGCCGATCTGGTGCAGCCCGTTGCCGTCGCGGCCGGGCATCTCGTTGGGCTGGACCATGCCAATCAACCGCGTGTCAGTCTTGAGCGCGTCTTCGATCATCTGAAGATAACGCGGCTCGAAGATATGCAGCGGCAGGCGCGAGCGGGGCAGCAGCAGCGCCCCTGCCAACGGAAAGATCGCAATAGTCTTGGGCAGTTCTGCGGGCTTGATCATGACAAGGGACTTAGTGCGCCCGTCTCCTCAGGCAAATATCATTGACGACAGTTTGCGACGGCCATTGAGCACCACCGGATCATTGGGCTTAAGCGCCTCAAAAATAGTGAAAAGCTGCGTTTTGGCGGCGCTGTCATTCCACCCACGGTCCCGACGGAACAGTTCCAACAGGTGATCGACAGCGGCCTCGGCATCGTCATGCGCGTAAAGCGCTTGGGCCAGATCGAACCGCGCCTGATGATCGTCGGGGTTTGCCTCTACCTTCTCGGTCAACTCGGCCACGGGGCCTGCATCCGCAGCCTGATGTGCCAGCTGCAACTGGGCATGGGCGGCTTCGAGTTCGGGGGCTTTGGAGATTTCGATCGGCGCACCGTTGAGCAGGGCTTCGGCCTGATCCAATGCGCCCATGGCGATATGGGACCGGACCATGCCGCCATAGGCGGGCGCGTTCATCGGGTCTTCTTCCAGAATTGCGGCAAAGGTCTGCGCCGCATCCGTGGCGGCCCCCTCGGCCAGCATCTCTTCGGCGGCGGCGACGGCATCGGCCAGCGTATCACCGGGCGCTTCGCCGCCCCCCGCCTTTACCACGCGGTCGACGAAAGCCTTGATCTCGGACTGCGGCAGCGCGCCTTGGAAACCGTCGACCGGCTGGCCTTTGAAAAAGGCATAGACCGTGGGGATCGACTGGATTTGCAATTGGCCCGCGATGTTTTGGGCCTCATCGACATTGACCTTCACCATCTTCACCGCGCCCTTGGCCGCGCGCACGGCGTCCTCCAACATCGGGCCAAGCGTCTTGCAAGGGCCGCACCACGGCGCCCAGAAATCAACGATGACCGGCACCGTTTGCGAGGCATCGACCACGTCAGCCATGAAGGTCGCCTCGGTCGTGTCCTTGATCAGGTCGGCATCCGCAGGGGTGGCGGTGGAAAGGTTCAGGTCGGTCATGCTGTTATCCTCGCTAATCGCGTTTGGCCTTATATGGACGTGCGGGGGCGCGATTCAAAGGTCAAAACTGGCAAAAACCGGCGCGTGGTCGCTGGGTTTCTCCCAACCGCGCGCATCGCGGACGATATGGCTGGAGTGCCCGGCCTGCGCGATATCCGATGTGGCCCAGATATGATCGAGTCTGCGACCCTTATCGGCGGCATCCCAATCGGCAGCGCGGTAGGACCACCAGCTATAGAGGTTGCCAGCCGGCACATCCTGCCGGGTGATGTCGACCCAATTGCCCGCATCTTGCACCGCGCCAAGCGCTTCGACCTCGACAGGCGTGTGGCTGACGATCTTCAACAGCTTTTTGTGGTCCCAGACATCATCCTCACGCGGGGCGATGTTCAGGTCGCCCACAAGGATCGACTTCTCGGGTTTGTCGCTATGAAACCAGTCGCGCATTTCCGAGAGGTAATCGAGTTTCTGGCCAAACTTCTCATTGATCTCGCGGTTGGGTTTGTCGCCGCCTGCGGGGACGTAGAAATTGTGAATCGTGGTGCCGTTTTCCAGCTTGGCCGCCACATGGCGGGCGTGGCCCAACATGGCGAAATCCTGATCGCCCGCATCCACCAAGGGCAGCTTCGACAGGATCGCCACACCGTTGTAGCCCTTCTGCCCACGCGCAACCATATGGGTGTATCCCGCCGCCTTGAACGCCTCGACCGGGATCTTGTCGACCGGGCTTTTGCATTCTTGAAGGCAGAGCACATCCGGCCCGTGTTCGGCCAGCAGCTTCAGCACCAAAGGCTCGCGCAGACGGACAGAGTTGATGTTCCAAGTGGCGAGAGAAAAGGACATGGGGGCAGGCTCCGGTCTGGGGGTAGGTCGGCACAATAACGCGGGTGGCGCGGCGGTGCCATGCGGAAATGGGGTTCCTTGCGGTAAGGGCCATCGCCTGCCCGCGAGTCGGCGACCCAAGGCCGCTTGTTGCCACTTTATGGTGCGGCCTTGATGTGTGTTCTGAAGGTCGCGCCCAGCCTCTCTAAATCGCCTATCCGGTCGCACCGGAGGTGCGCTGAGAATGATACGGCACGCCTTTGGCGTGACGGGCGGGCAGGCGATGGCCCGGCGCCTGCGGCGTGGCTCCGGGCAGGAGTGACGATCTCAACCCCGCCCCGGACAAAAAAAGGCCGGGCACTATGGCCCGGCCAGTCCAACAGGGAGGTATGTACCTTTACCCGGGTACAAAAGTCGGGCTTCAAACCGAGTGGCGGGTCATGAAAACCCCGCCTCTCAGGGTTTCCAACCAAACGAGGTTGGAAATGGTTCCCGGTTTTTATGCCATCAGGCGATAACCACCGGATTCAGTCACCAGCAAGCGGGCATTCGAAGGGTCAGGCTCGATCTTCTGCCGCAGGCGGTAAATATGGGTTTCAAGCGTGTGGGTCGTGACGCCCGCATTGTAGCCCCAGACCTCATGCAGCAACACATCGCGCGGCACCACACCATCGTTGGAGCGGTAGAGGAACTTGAGGATATTAGTCTCTTTCTCGGTCAGACGCACCTTGCGGTCGTCCTCCGTGGTCAGAACCTTCATCGCGGGTTTGAACGTATAGGGTCCAAGCTGGAACACCGCATCTTCGGATTGCTCGTGCTGGCGGAGTTGCGCACGGATACGGGCCAGAAGGACGGGGAATTTGAACGGTTTGGTGACATAGTCATTCGCCCCCGCATCAAGGCCGAGGATGGTATCGGCATCGGTGTCATGGCCGGTCAGCATCAGGATTGGGCTTTTCACCCCCTGTTTGCGCATCAGACGGCAAAGCTCACGGCCATCGGTATCGGGCAGGCCCACGTCGAGGATGATAAGATCATAGAGCGCCTCTTTCGCCTTGGTCATCGCCTCGGTGCCGTTGGCGGCCTCGAACACATCGAAATCCTCGGTCATGATAAGCTGTTCGCTCAGCGCTTCGCGCAGGTCATCGTCATCGTCAACGAGCAGGATTTTCTTAAGCTGGGCCATCTATCTCTCCGTCTGTTGCCTTATACATGCGCTTCGGCACGGGCTCCGACAAGGTATGTGACCTCTGTCTCACAGCCTCGTGTCAACAAAGCGTGAAATGTTTCAATTCCTTGGGAAATAACTTAGATAAACGCTGAAGCCTTTGCGGAGTTGCAACAAACCATGAGTTTCGCCCCGGACATCACCGAACAACTGGCGCGTGCGCGGGCCGATTTACGCATGGGCGTGCCCGTGGTTTTGGCGGATGGGGCGCAGGCCGCTCTCGTGCTGGCGGCGGAGACGCTGACCGCGCAGCGCCTTGCGGATGTGCTGGCCTTGGGCGGTGCGCCGGTGTTGGCGATCACGGCGCGGCGGGCGGAAACGCTTAAGGCGCGCGCCTATGATGGCAATCTCGCGCGCGTGTTGCTGCCCCCCGGTGCAACGCCCGCTTGGGTGCAAAGCATCGCCGATCCGGCGGATGACCTGCGCGCCCCGATGAAAGGGCCCCTGCAGACCGCGCGGGGCGGGGATACGGCCGCCCACAGCGCCGCGCTTGATCTGGTAAAGGCCGCGCGGATGCTCCCCGCCGCATTGGTGCTGGACCTGCCGCAGGGCGCTGACTTCGCGCGACTGCATGGGTTGACCCTGATCGATCTCACCGCCGCCGCCCCCATCCTCGCCCGTCGCAGCGCCCTGCACCCGGTGGTCAACGCCCGCCTGCCGATGGAGGTGTCCGAGGCCGGGCGTCTGCATATCTTCCGCCCTGAGGACGGTGGCGAAGAGCATTACGCCATCGAGATTGGCCGCCCCGCCCGCAACACGCCCGTCCTCTGCCGGCTGCATTCGGCCTGTTTTACTGGCGATCTGATGGGCAGCCTAAAATGCGACTGCGGCCCGCAGCTTCGGGCTGCATTGGCGCAGATGGGCGGTGAGGGCAATGGCGTGCTGCTTTACCTCAACCAAGAGGGGCGCGGCATCGGCCTTGCCAATAAGATGCGCGCCTATTCCTTGCAGGATCAGGGTTTCGACACGGTTGAGGCCAATCACCGGCTGGGGTTTGAGGATGATGAGCGCGACTTCCGCCTCGGGGCTGACATCCTGCGCTCGATGGGGTTCTCCGCCGTTCGCCTGCTGACCAACAACCCCCGCAAGGTCGGCATGATGGAGCAAAGCGGCATTGCGGTGACCCAGCGCGTCCCGCTGGCCGTCGGCGAAAACCGTCATAACAGCGCCTATCTGGCCACCAAAGCCGCGAAGTCGGGGCATCTGCTGTGACCCCGAACGATATGGTTTTGACCCCGACGGGGCTGCGGTTTCAGGGGCGGCGCTATGCCTGCAGCATCGGCAAGGGCGGTCTGACCCGTGGCAAGCGCGAAGGCGATGGTGCCACGCCGCGCGGGGTCCATCGCTTGGTCGGCATGCTCTACCGGCCTGACCGCATCCCGGCCCCAAGCGCTTGGGCGCAGCCGATCGGGCCCGGTGATCTGTGGTCCGACGCCAGCGGCCAGCCTGACTACAACCACCGCGTCCATGCCCCCTACCCCCATAGCCACGAGGCGCTGCGCCGCGCTGATCCGCTCTATGATCTGGTGATCCTAACCGATTGGAACTGGCCAGAGGCCGAGGCCGGGCGCGGCTCCGCGATCTTTATTCACCAGTGGCGGCGGCCCGGCTACCCGACCGAGGGCTGCATCGCCTTTGCGCGGGACGATCTTCATGAGATCGCGGCCCGTATCGGCCCGGCGACGCGGCTGATTATTCGCTAACCCGCTCGCCAAAGATGGCGGAGCCGACGCGCACATGGGTAGCACCAAGCGCGATGGCCTGCTCGAAGTCACCACTCATGCCCATCGAAAGGCCACTCAGATCATTGCGTGCGGCGATCTTCGCCAGCAGGGCAAAATGCAGCGATGGGGCCTCATCCACCGGGGGGATGCACATCAGTCCCTTGATCGGAAGGTCCAGCGCACGGCATTCGGCAATGAAATCATCCGCCTCACGGGGCATCACCCCGGCCTTCTGATCTTCCTCGCCGGTGTTTACCTGAATGAACAAATCGGGACAGCGGCCAATCTCCTGTGCCAGACGGGCGATGGTCTTGGCCAGTTTCGGACGGTCCACCGTGTGGATCGCTTCGGCCAGTTCCATCGCTTGCCGCACCTTGTTGCTTTGCAGGGGGCCAATGATGTGCAGGTCAATGCCCTCGAAATCCGCGCGGAAGCCGGGCCATTTGCCCGCCGCCTCTTGCACGCGGTTCTCGCCGAAAGAGCGGTGTCCCTCTTCCAAGACCACACGCACGCGGGCGTCGGGCTGAACTTTGCTGACGGCGATCAGCTTGACCGACCCCGCCGCGCGGCCTGCATCAGCTTCGGCTTTCGTGATGCGGTTTTGGATGTCGCTCAGACTCATTTTCGGCCCTCCATGTCAGGCGCGCAGAAAACAACAGCAGTGGGCAAAAGAAAAGGGGCAGACCGAAAGGCCTGCCCCAATAGTCACAGTCTGTCGTTCAACTTAGAAGTTGAAGCGAACACCCATGTCGGCAACGGTGTGACCCTGGAAGAATTTTGCAACGCCACCACGGAGGGACGTGCCGCCACCCAAGTCATGGTTAAAGTCGATACCATAAGAGTTGTTGCTCGTGGGGTTACCGAAGTAGGTTTCCGCATCGGAGACATAGAACTCAATATCAGTCGCAGCGCTGACGTCGTAACGACCGGCGAGCGTCCATTGGTCGCCGTTCGCACCATTATCGGCATAGGCTAGGCTCACATCAACTGCGCCAAGAGAACCACCGGCCGACGCTAGCCACTCGGTGTCCGTTGCTGAGTTGGAGTCCTGGCCACCCAGCGCGAATGTCCAGCCGCTCCAAGTATAGGCGACATGTGCCGCCACGCGGTCGCGAGCACCCTCCGACGCCGAAACATGCACCGACAAGTCGCCGAAGGAATACATAACTTCAACAGCGTTCTGGAACGGCGCACCAGTACCGGCGCTGCCAGCCGATGCACCTGCGCCATCGGAATCGTAGAAGTCGGCACCGTACTGATAGGGCGAGTATTGGTACTCAAGACCGGTCAGGCCGAGGTCGATGGGATACATGCCGGGCATAGCTTCGATCGCGCCGTAAATGTTTCCAACGCCGACTTCTAAACCACCGGAGCGGGCGAAAAAGCGCGGTGCGTTGATACCGGTGCCAGAGTTGGCTGCATCGTCGACTTCATCGTTTTCTTGTTCGATGCGAACACGCGCACCAAAAACCACGCCGGTATCGGACTCTGCTGTTGCATCCAACTGCAGACGGAAGCGGTACGTCAGGTCGGTGGAGCTGTCTCCCGTTCCATCATCACCAAATGTTTGCGCAAGCCCATCTGGCCCTGCCGCACTGGAATACAGGATACCAAAACGGCCGTAGCCGCCGAATGTTACGTCTGCTGCTGCTACACCGGCGGTCGCAACCAGGGCTGTTGTAGCGAAGAGAACTTTTTTCATGAGTTTTCCCTCGGTTTGAATTCATATGCCCAGACCGGGGAATCCGGTAAGGGTATGAAGGGTGTTTGCCCCCGATGACCTGCACTTGGCAAGGTTCACGCAGCCTTCCCTCTCAATGTCGCCATGGTTGGTGCAGCTATGCCACAGTTTTTCCGACCAGACACCGGGTTAGGCCGTATTTGCCTCGGTTCAGCCGTGGAACGCAGACCCGACATAGACCTTGCCGATAAGGGCCTGCTTGGATAGACCGGAACGCAAACAGGCAAAGGAAAGCTGCAATGGCCCTTCGTACCGCTTGCAAGATAGCGATCTCCGTTCTGGCGCTCAGCGCGCTTGCCGCCTGTGGTGGGGGCTTTGGCAGCCCTGCCACGGAACGGCCGGATCAGTACACCAACCCCAACAACCCCAATAACATCGAGACCAACCCCGAGAATACGATTTGGTCGATCTTCAACCGCAAGAACACCGACACCAGCGTTTCGGTGAACAAATACCTCTGGTCGGCCTCGCTGGAAGTGCTGAACTTCCTGCCGGTGCAATCGGTCGATCCTTTCACCGGGGTGATCGTTACCGGCTATGGCACCCCGCCGGGCGGTGGTCGTGCGTATCGCGCGACCGTGCTGATCGACGACCCGGCACTGGATGCCCGCTCGCTCAACGTGGCGCTGCAATCCTCGGGCGGCCAGCCGGTGGCACGGGCGACAACCCGCGCGGTAGAGGATGCGATCCTCAGCCGGGCGCGGGAAATGCGCGTGTCCGACAGCAAATTCTGAGCCCGCTTAACTCAACACGTTTCCAACGCCGGGCCTTGTGAAAGCCGCAGCCCGGCGTTTTTCATGTCACGAAGGTCCCCTCATGCCCCGCTATACCCCCGCCGAGATCGAAGCCCGCTGGCAGCAAGCCTGGGAAAAGGATGGCGTCTTTCAGGCCGTTCGCAACGCCGACAAGCCGAAATACTATGTGCTTGAGATGTTCCCCTACCCCTCGGGCCGCATCCACATGGGGCATGTGCGCAACTACACGATGGGCGATGTGATCGCGCGCTACAAGATTGCCACCGGGCATAACGTGCTGCACCCGATGGGGTGGGACGCCTTTGGCATGCCCGCCGAAAACGCAGCGATGGCCATCGGTGGCCACCCGGCGGATTGGACCTATGCCAATATCGCTGAGATGAAAAAACAGATGAAGCCGCTCGGCCTCTCGATCGACTGGTCGCGCGAGATCGCTACCTGCCACCCCGGCTACTACGGCCAGCAGCAGGCGCTGTTTTTGGACTTCCTCAAAGAGGGGCTGGTCTACCGCAAAAACGCCGTGGTGAACTGGGACCCGGTCGATATGACCGTGCTGGCCAACGAGCAGGTCGAAAACGGCTGCGGCTGGCGCTCTGGCGCGCCGGTAGAGCGGCGCGAGTTGACGCAGTGGTTCTTCAAGATTTCGGACCACTCCGAAGAGTTGCTCTCCGCACTCGATAGCCTCGATAACTGGCCCGCCAAGGTCAAACTGATGCAGGCCAACTGGATCGGCAAATCGCGCGGCTTGCAGTTTGCCTTCTCGACCATCGAAGCGCCCGAGGGCTTCGACCGCATCGAAGTCTATACCACCCGCCCCGATACGCTGCTGGGCGCGTCTTTTGTCGGCATTTCGCCCGACCACCCGCTGGCCAAAACGCTGGAGCGGGACGATGAAGCCGTCGCCGCCTTCTGTGCCGAATGCCGCAAGGGCGGCACCACCGAAGAAGCCATCGAAACCGCCGAGAAGTTGGGCTACGACACCGGCATCCGCGTGCGCCATCCCTTTGACACGGCGCATGAATTGCCGGTCTATATCGCGAACTTCATCCTGATGGATTATGGCACCGGCGCGATTTTCGGCTGCCCCGGCCACGACCAGCGCGATTTCGATTTCGCCAGCAAATACGACCTGCCGATCATCTCGACCTTCCTGCCTTCGGAAGACGCCTCGCCCAAGCTCGACGAAGCTTTCGTGCCGCAGAAGTCGGAAAAGGTGTTCTACAACCGTGGCTTTGCGGGTGACCCGTGGCAGACCGGCGAAGACGCCGTCGACGCCGCGATCGCCTTTTGCGAGGAAAACGGCATTGGCCAAGGCGTCACCAAATACCGCCTGCGGGACTGGGGCCTCTCGCGCCAGCGCTACTGGGGCTGCCCGATCCCGGTTGTCCATTGTGACGACTGCGGCGTGGTGCCCGAAAAGAAAGAGAACCTGCCGATCGAGCTGCCCTACGACGTCAGCTTTGACACGCCCGGCAACCCGCTTGACCGCCACCCGACATGGCGCAACTGCGCCTGTCCCACCTGCGGCAAGGACGCGCTGCGCGAGACCGACACGATGGACACCTTCGTCGACAGCTCGTGGTATTTCGCCCGTTTCACCGCACCGCGCGCGGAGACGCCGACCGTCATGGAAGACGCGCAATATTGGATGAACGTCGATCAATATATCGGCGGCATCGAACACGCGATCCTGCACCTGCTCTACTCGCGCTTCTTTGCCCGTGCGATGCAAATCACCGGCCACCTGCCCGAAAGCGCGGTGGAGCCCTTCGACGCGCTCTTTACCCAAGGCATGGTGACGCATGAGATTTACCAGACCCGCGATGCCAACGGCCGCCCGGTCTATCACCTGCCCGAGGAAGTGACCGACGGCAAACTCAGCGACGGCACCGAGGTGGAGATCATCCCCTCCGCCAAAATGTCGAAGTCCAAGAAGAACGTCGTCGACCCGCTGCACATCATCTCGAACTACGGCGCCGACACCGCGCGTTGGTTCGTGCTCAGCGATTCGCCCCCAGAGCGCGATGTGGAATGGACCGCCAGCGGGGCCGAGGCTTCTTACAAGCACCTGTCGCGCGTGTGGAACATCTGCGACCGCGTGAGCGAGATGGACCGCGAAGCACCCGGCACCGGTGATGATGACCTGCTGCGCGCCCTGCACAAGACGATCCATGACGTGACCATGGGCGTGGAATCCTTCGGCTTCAACGCGGCGATTGCCAAGCTCTATGCCTTCACCGCCACCTTGCAAAAATCCAAAGCAGGCTACGCCGCACAGCGCGAAGCGATCATGACGCTGGCGCAGTTGATGTCGCCGATGACCCCGCATCTGGCTGAAGACATCTGGGCGCATCAAGGCGGCGAAGGGTTGATCACCAAAGCCCCATGGCCCAAGGCCGATGAGAAGATGCTGGTCGATGACACCGTGACCCTGCCGATCCAGATCAACGGCAAACGCCGGGCAGAAATTCAGGTTCCCGCCGACATGCCGAAGGAAGAGGTTGAAAAAATCGCGCTGGCGCATGAAGCTGTCATTCGAACACTGGACGGGGCCACACCGAAAAAGGTCATCGTCGTGCCCGGACGGATTGTGAATGTCGTTGCCTAAGCCCACCCATATGCGCCGCCGCTTCCTGTTGGCCCTGCCCCTGCTGGCGCTCGCCGCCTGCGGGTTCGAGCCAGTCTATGGCCCCGGCGGCGCGGGAACGGCCCTGCAAAACCGCGTGCTGGTCGATGCGCCCGAAGACCGCTTTGGCTATTTCCTAGTGCGCGAGGTGGAAAGCCGCTTGGGCCGCGCGGCCACGCCCCGCTGGGGGCTGGCGCTGACCACCACCACAACCGAAGACGGGCTAGCCATCGACAGCGAAGGCAACACCCGGCGCTATAACCTGCTTGGCACCACCTCTTACGCCCTGCGCGACCTCGACAGCGGGCAGATCGTGACCTCGGGCAAGGTCGAAAGCTTCACCGGCTATTCCGCCACCGGCACCACCGTCGCCACCCGCGCCGCCGAGTTGGACGCGCAGGAACGCCTGATGGTGATTCTGGCTGACCTCGTCGTGAGCCGCCTTTATGCAGCTGACTTGCCGCAATGAAGCTCACCCCGCGCGACGCAAAGCCCTATTTCGCGCGGCCTGATCCCGCGCGGACGGGGCTTTTGATCTACGGCAGCGATGCCATGCGCGTGGCCTTGAAACGGCAGGAATTCCTGAAAAACCTGCTCGGCGCCAATGCCGAAGAGGAAATGCGCCT
>NZ_LWER01000402.1:0-24517 GCF_001634775.1 Sulfitobacter sp. HI0027 | reverse complement strand
ACTAGCCCGTTTATACCCCCGCCCAGATGCAGCGCTGTAAAGCGCGATCTATAGTTAGATATACCCGCCGATAGACGGGTCTGCACGAAGGCGTCATTGACCAGAACAATGACCGCGTCCCAAGCTGGCAACCGGTTCATTTCGACCGTTTCGCCTGAGAATATGCTTCACGACACGGGCCTTCTCGGGAGCTGCTGCCCGTTCCCCTACCCCAGGGAGTGGCTCCTCGATAGACTTGCAGCGATGCGCCCCACCGGTTTTCCTGTCCCTCCCCTCGGGGAAAACCGGGGGCGCATACGGGCGGTCTGGCGGGGCTGTTTCACCTACCCGTCAATATAACGCTTGTCGCAGCGGCATCTGGGCCGACCGCGCGCACCTTCGCTTTGGTACGGCCCAACCCCATGATCCGATGAACTGCCCTGTTGCATCCGCGCCCGCTGCGGCATAACAGACAATAGTTTAGTAAAAGAATCGGATTAAGGGGGCCGCAGTGCTCAGAACATTGTCATTCATTTGCTTGGCCTTTGGCGCGACTGCCGCCTCGGCGCAGGACTTTCCCGTCACCGTTGAACACGCCTTTGGCGAAACCACCATCGAAGAGCGTCCCGAACGGGTGGCGTCGGTCGGCTGGGCCAATCACGAGGTGCCCTTGGCGCTCGGGATCGTGCCCGTCGGCTTTGCCCGCGCCTCATGGGGGGACGACGATGGCGATGGGCTGCTGCCTTGGGTGATCGAAAAGCTTGATGAACTGGACGCAGAGGTGCCCACGCTTTTTGACGAGGGCGATGGCATTGATTTCGAAGCCGTGGCCGGCACCCAGCCCGATGTGATCCTTGCCGCCTATTCCGGTCTGTCGCAGTCGGATTATGAGACGCTCAGCCGCATCGCGCCGGTCATCGCCTATCCCGAAGCCGCATGGACGACGACATGGCGCGAGATGATCCGCCAAAACGCGGCGGGCCTTGGCATGGCCGAAGAAGGTGACGAGATGGTCGCCGAGATCGAAGAGCGTATCGCCACCGCCCGCGAAGAATATCCCGAACTGGCTGGCAAAACCGGGATGTTCGTCACCCACCTCGATCCGCGCGACCTCAGCACCATCGGTTTCTACGCCGCCGCCGACCAGCGGGTGCAGTTCCTGACCGACATCGGCATGGCGACGCCCCAAGCGGTGCGCGAGGCCAGCGAGGCTGGTAAATACTCGGGCCGGGTCAGCGCAGAGCGGATCGATCTGTTCGAAGACGTGGATGTTGTGGTCACCTATGGTGATCAGGCGCGGTTGGACGAACTGGCCAAGAACCCGCTGATCGCGCGTTTCCCCGCCGTCGCCCGTGGCTCGGTCGTGCTTTTGGCGAATGACCCGATGGGCACCGCCGCGAACCCAACGCCGCTGTCGATCGACTATGTGCTCGACGATTACCTCGCACGGCTGAGCGCGGCCGCCACACGCGGCGAATAATGCAGGTGCAGCGCCCCCAACGGCTGGCCGGTCTCGCGCTTTTGCTGGGCCTGCTGTTGCTGATGACCGGCCTGTCGCTGACCGTGGGCGCGCGTTCGGTGCCTTGGGCCGAGATCTGGGCGGGCATGACTGGCCGGATCGAGTCCATCGGCGCTGCGGCGGTCGCGGTGCGGATGCCGCGCACGGCGCTGGCCGTTTTGGCGGGCGCAGCGCTTGGCCTTGCGGGGGCGGTGATGCAGGGCATCAGCCGCAACCCGCTGGCCGATCCGGGTATTCTAGGCGTCAATGCGGGCGCGGCGCTTTTCGTCGTGGTGGGCATCGCTTGGTTCGACATCAGCGGCGCGCAGAGTTTTCTGTGGCTCGGCATTGCCGGGGCGGGGGTGACGGCGGTTTTCGTCTATCTGATCGGCTCCGCTGGGCAGGGCGGGGCGACACCGCTGAAGCTAACCCTTGCTGGCACGGCAACATCTGTGGCGGTGTCGGCCTTCATCATCGCGGTGGTCTTGCCGCGCAATGATATCGCAGGCTCTGTGCAATCTTGGCAGGTGGGCGGCATCGGCGGCGCGAGTTTCGAGACCATCTTGCCCGCCTTGCCCTTCGCGTTGGTCGGGCTGGCGCTGAGCCTCGCCTCAGCCCGGGTTCTCAATGCTTTGGCCTTGGGCGAAGAGTTGGCCACCGGCCTTGGCCAGAGCGTTGCCTTGGGGCGGGTCATGGCCGCGGCGGGGGCGGTGATCCTCTGCGGCACGGCGACGGCGCTTTGCGGTCCGATTGGTTTTGTCGGGCTGGTGGTGCCGCATCTGTGCCGGATGATCGCGGGCGTTGATTACAAGCTGGTGTTGCCGCTCTCGGCCTTGGCGGGGGCCTCCATGCTGGGGCTGTCGGACGTGCTGGGCCGGGTCATCGCGCGCCCGAATGAGTTGGACGTGGGCATCGTCACCGCCTTTGTCGGCGCGCCCTTCTTTATCTGGACGGTGCGCAATCACAGGATGCGTGGGCTATGAGCGATGTGACCCTCGCCGCCCCGCGCAGCACCCGCCCCGTGGCCGCGCGCCGCCTTCAAGTGCTGGGCTTTCTGGCTGCGCTTGTGCTGGGCTTGGTGCTGCTGACGCTCAGCTGCGGACGGGGCTGCGTGCCGCCGGGCGATGTCTGGGCCGCGCTGACCGGTGCGCCGGAGGCGAATGCCGCTTTTGTGGTGACCGAGTTGCGTTTGCCGCGCGCGGTCATGGGGCTGCTCGCCGGGGCGAGCTTTGGCTTGGGCGGGGTGGCGTTTCAGATCATGCTGCGCAATCCGCTGGCAAGCCCCGACATCATCGGCATCAGCGCCAGTGCGGGGGCGGCGGCGGTCTTTGCCATCGTTATTCTGGCCCTTGATGGGTGGTTGGTGTCGCTCGTCGCGGTGGCGGCGGGGCTTGGGGTCGCGGCGCTGATCTGGGCGCTGTCCTCGCGCCGCGGTGCTGCGGGGGCGCGGTTGATCCTGATTGGCATCGGCGTCTCGGCCATGCTCGATAGTGTGACAGCCTATGTCTTGCTCGAAGCGCCCGCATGGGACCGGGCCGAGGCGATGCGCTGGCTGACCGGCAGCCTCAACGGTATGCAGCTTGTTCAAGCCCTGCCCGTGGCCGGGGCGCTGTTGGTGTTCGGAGGGCTGCTGGCCGTTACCGCCCGCGATTTGGAGGTGCTGCGCCTTGGCGATGACACTGCCGAAGCCCTTGGCGTGCGGGCCGATGCCACGCGGCTGCGGGTGACACTGGCCGCCGTCGGCCTTGTGGCCATCGCGACGGCTGCGACCGGGCCGATTGCCTTTGTCGCCTTCCTTGCGGGGCCCATTGCAGCGCGGCTCTTGCCGGGGTCGCGCGGATTGCTTCTGGGGGCCGGACTGGTGGGCGCGGTGCTGGTCATCGCGGGCGATTTTGTGGGGCAGTTCCTTTTGCCCGCGCGCTTGCCTGTCGGCGTCGTCACCGGGGCGGTCGGCGCGCCCTTCCTTTTGTATCTCATCGTCCGCGCCAATAGAAATGGGGGCACGCTATGACCCACGACCACCGTCTTGAAACGCGCAATCTGGGCGCGGGCTATGAAAAGCGCGTGATTTTGGAGGATGTCTCTCTCACCCTGCCTGCGGGCAAGATCACCGCCATCGTGGGCGGCAATGCCTCGGGGAAGTCGACCCTGTTGCGGACGCTGGCGCGGGTTTTGCAGCCCAAATCCGGCGCGGTTCTGCTCGATGGACAGTCGGTGCATCAGATGAAATCGCGCAGGCTGGCGCAGGTCATGGGGTTGTTGCCGCAATCGCCCATCGCGCCCGAGGGGATCGCCGTGGCCGACCTTGTCGGGCGCGGGCGGCATCCGCATCAGGGGCTGTTCTCGCGCTGGTCGGCAGAGGATGACCGCGCTGTCGCCCGCGCGCTTGCGGCGACCGGTACCGAAGAGCTGGCCGAGCGCGATCTTGATACCCTGTCGGGCGGTCAACGCCAGCGGGTGTGGATCGCCATGGCCTTGGCGCAAGAGACCGACCTGTTGTTGCTGGATGAGCCAACAACCTTTTTGGACGTCGCGCATCAGGTCGAGGTGCTGGACCTGCTTGTCGATCTTAACACCGCGCAGGGAACGACGATCGTCATGGTACTGCATGATCTCAACCTCGCCGCGCGCTATGCCGACCACCTGATCGCCGTGGGCGATGGCGGCATCCGCGCGGAGGGGCCGCCCGCTGAAGTCCTGACAGAGGACCTGGTGAAAACCGTCTTCGGCCTGTCGTGCCGTATTGTCAGCGACCCCGTTTCGCAGACCCCCTGCATGGTGCCGATTGGGCGCCATAAAATTGGGCAATCACGCAAAGAAGCCGCAGCTTAAAATAACTTACTAAATTAGTCAGATTGACTCTGGCGCCCTCCGCATCATAGGGGTAAAGAAATCCCGACTGATTCACTAGGTTATTACGGAGACCGCCATGTCCTCTTTTAAATTCATTCCCCTGCAACTAGGGCGCGGCTCTCTCAAGACGGCGCTTTTGTGCTGTACGGCGCTGGTGCCCGGCGCAGTTTCCGCGCAAGAGACCTACCAGTTGGACGACGTGATCCTAGAGACCAGCGCGCAAACCTCAGGCGCGGCGGATGCCGAAACCGTGGTCGCCAGCGAACTCAGCAGCGGCGGCAAGCTGTCTGGAGAGATCATTGATATCCCGGCCAGCGTCTCTGTCATCACCAGCCGCGAGATCGAAGCGCGCGGCGCGGATAGTGTGGAGCAGGTGTTGAACTACACCGCCGGCGCCAGCACCGACAGCTATGGCGCGGACGACCGGTTCGACTATTTCATTCTGCGCGGGTTCGAGGCCTATACCTACCGCGATGGGCTGACATTGGGCCCGAACTTTGGGGCCATCCGCGAAGAGCCCTTTGCCTTTGAGCGTGTGGAAGTCATCCGGGGCGCATCGTCTTCGACCTTTGGCCTGTCCGACCCCGGCGGCTCGGTCAACTATGTCACCAAACGCCCGCGCGACGAACGCTTTGGCAGTGTCTACACCTCGGTGGATTCCTATGGCAGCTTGGAAACCGGCGTAGATTTCGGCGACACGCTGGATGAAGAAGGCACGCTCAGCTACCGTTTCACCGGCCTGCTGCGCAACGGCGAGCTTGAGTACCCCTATTCCGAGAATGACGAGATCTTCGCGATGGGTGGCCTCACATGGCGTCCCTCCGATGCGTCTGAGCTGACCGTGATCGTCGATCACCTTGACCGCGACTCCGTGCCCGGCAGCGGTGGTTTCCCGGCGGGCGGCGATTTTGACCGCAGCGACGTGTTCTACGGCGAGCCTGACTATAACTACCGCGGCACCGAACGGACCACCGTTTCCGTTCTGGGCGCGCATGACTTTGGCAACGGGCTGAGCTTTGGCGGCACCCTGCGCTACAGCGACAGCGCGGATGACTTCGGCTATGCCTATGTCAGCGACTATACCCCGAATGACAGCATGGTGGACCGCGCGTACTTTGCCAGCGACGGCACGAGCGAGAACATGATCTCCGACCTGCATCTGACCTATGAGGGCTTCCTTGGCGGGGCGGCCAGCACCACCACGGCGGGGGTCGAATTCTCGTGGTCCGACGAGACCGATCAACGCTTTTATGGCGCGGCGCCGTCGGTTGACCGCGACAACCCAAGCTACACAGGCCGTCCCACCAGCGTTCCGATTTTTGCCGATCTCGACACAGAGACGGAAGGCAAGGCGCTTTACCTTCAGCAAGAGCTGAACTGGAACGAACGTTTCATCGCCTCCTTCGGGCTGCGTCACGACTGGATCGACGTGACCGAAACCAACAACCTTGCCGGTACGGTGCAGACCAACGACATCAGCGAGACGACAGGCCGCGTGGGCCTGACCTATAAGATCAAGCCGAACGTTTCGGTCTTTGGGAACTACGCGCAGTCGGTCGTGCCCGCAGGCTTTGGCGTCGAGCCGGAAGAGGGCGAGCAGTTTGAGCTGGGCACGAAATGGCAGCCCATGGGCACCAATGCGCTGCTGACGGCCTCGGTCTATGACCTGTCGAAAAGCAACATCACCCGTACCAATCCGGCGACCAACCAGCCGGAAACCATCGGTGAAATCGGTGTCCGCGGCATCGATCTGGAAGCCAAAGCCGAGATGGGCGCCTATACCCTCACCGCCGCCTACAGCTATCTGGATGCCGAGATCAAAGAGAACGGCACCTCCGGCAACGTTGGCAACCGCCCCGGTCTGGTGCCTGAAAATGTCGCCTCGATCTGGGCCAGCCGGACATGGGAAAACCTTGGCCGTGGTGATCTGACGGTTGGGTTGGGCGCGCGGTTCAACAGCGGCTATTACTACAGCGACAGCAACGCCACAGGCGAGACGGGCAGCTTTGTCGTGGTGGATGCCGCCGTAAGCTATGACCTGTCCGAACAGACCACCCTGTCGGCCAATGTCACCAACCTGTTCGACGAAAAGCACACCTCCTACGGCGGTTTCTACGCTGACTTCTACAGCCCCGGCCGTGAAGTCACCGTGAAGCTGGCCCATAGCTGGTGAGCCTAAAGCGCGGCACCACCCTCGTGTGCCGCGCTTTTCTTTGACCGGGAGGAGCCACAGATGACCATCGCCAAAGCCAAGACCACCATCCCGATGGACGCGCCGCAGGAGATGCTCTCGCGGATCCTGTCGCATCTTGTTGATGACCACGGCATGGCGTTTCGCGCCAAAGGGGCGACCGGTCATGTGTTTGAGCAAGACGGCTACCGGGTGGAGTTCGATCTCTGCCCGCGGGGGCTGGAAGTCAGCCTTCAAGCGCCCGGCGAAAACGCCATGCAATTCTCGAAAGAGGGCATGGTGCATCACGTAGCGGAGTTTGATCCCGCGCTGGCCGATCGCATCCGCTGGCAGGGCATCACGCAAGAGGCCGGTGCCACGCCGCAGAACTTTCGCCTGCTGACTGTGCTGAACAGCGAAATCCTGTTCGAGGGGATGCAGCGCGTCACCCTGCATTACCCGGATATTGCCGAACTCGCCGCGCAGGGGCTGCATCTGCGGTTGATCCTGCCGCGCGATCCCAGCCGCGCGCCGGTGTGGCCCGTGATGGGCGCCAACGGTGCGCCGGTCTGGCCAAAGGGCGCGGATGAGTTGCACGCGCGCTATGTCACGCTCAAGAACATCCGCGCCGCGCGCGAGGAGGTCGATATCGACGTGGTGCGCCATGGATCGGGCCTGATCTCGCAATGGGCGCAGAACGCCCATGCCGGGCAACGGATCGGGGCGATGGGGCCGGTGGGCATCAGCGCCTTGCCCGAAGCCTCCTCCTATTTTCTGGCCGCAGATGGCACGGGGCTGCCCGCTGTGGCGCAGCTTTTGGCGCGCCTGCCAGAGGATGCGGTGGGCGATGTGGTGGCCGCCCTGCCGCGCGGCGTGTCCTATCGGGACTACCTGCCCAAGACCAAGCTGCGCGTCCATGCGCTGCCGCCCGCCGCGTTCGAAGCCGAGGTGCTTGGCCATGCGCAGGCGCTGACGGATGACGGTTTGGGCTATGCCTTTTTCGCCGGAGAGTTCCAGAACGCCCAGCAGTTGCGGGGGCATTTCAAAACCACCCTCGGCATGGACAAGACACGCCAGATTTGCACAGCTTACTGGCGGCGGGGCTGAGCGCGGCTTAGCGCCACGGCCCAGCGTCACCCCGCCTGCCAGCCTTGGGGATACGGCTGCTGGTGGTGGGGCGGGCGCTCTCGGCCCGCACCGGGGCCGCCGTGGGCGTCATCGCACGCAGGGCTGCGACGCGGTTTTCCGTCGCCGGGTGTGTGGCAAAGAGGCTGTCATGTTTATGCGCGTGCAGCGGGTTGATGATGAACATATGCGCCGTGGCCGGGTTCCGCTCGGCGGCGTGATTGTCGATCCGCGCGGCGCCCATCGCGATTCTCTCAAGCGCCGAGGCCAGCCAAAGCGGGTGGCCGCAGATCTCTGCCCCGGCTTTGTCCGCCGCATATTCCCGCGTCCGGCTGATCGCCATCTGCACCAATGCGGCGGCCATGGGGGCGAGGAACATCATCATCAGCGTGCCGATCATGCCCATTCGCTCACGCGCGCCGCCGAAGAACAACGCAAAGTTCGCCAGCATAGAAATCGCCCCGGCGAAAGTCGCGGTAACGGTCATGATCGCCGTGTCATGGTTGCGGATATGGGCCAGTTCATGCGCGATGACGCCGGCCAGTTCCTCGCGGCTGAGGCTTTGCATCAGCCCTTTTGTTACCGCCACGGCAGCATTGGCCGGGTTGCGCCCGGTGGCAAAGGCGTTGGGTTGCGGCGTGTCGATCAGATAGACCTTCGGTTCGGGCAGGCCCGCGTTCCGCGCAAGCTCGGCCGTGAGGGCGTAAAGCCCGGTGCGGTCATTGGGGGAAACCGGCTGCGCGTTGTGCATCTTGAGCACCATGCGGTCGGAGTTCCACCACGTAAAGGCGTTCATCCCCGCCGCCACCACAAGTGCGATCAGCGCACCGCCCGATCCGCCGATCAGGTAGCCGACCCCCATGAAAAGCGCGGTCATCGCCGCCATCAGCATCGCTGTCTTTACATAGCCCATCTTGGTCTCTCGCGGTTATTTGTTGTAGAGATATGGGTCGATTTCCGCAGGGTGCAAGGCAGGCCGCGGCAGAGCGGCTAGTCGTCGAGATCACCGTCATCGGGTGTCGTGTGCAGGTAGATATGGCCGATCTTGCGGATCAGCGGAATGTTCACAAAGGCAACGATGGCTGCGGCAATCCCAAGACGGCTGAGGACGCTCAGCGGCATGGGGTCGTCTCCTTTGGCATAAATCAGCACCACGAAGGTCACCACCAAAAACCAGATGGCAAGGCTTGTCAGCAGGCGGCGCATGGGGTGTTTTGGTATGTCAGTCATGGCCGCCTCAGATTGCACGCTTCTCCGCACTATTCCGAGGGTGTGGGCAATCCGCAAGGGCGTTGCATAAGGCGGCCCGGATCAAAACCCGTGGATTGCCTACCCGCTACTGGCTCGCCATGCCTGCCAGCATCGCGGCCATGGCAACGAGATGGACCAGCGTTATCGCCCGATCATTCCAAAGCACCCCGACGATCAGCCAGCCCAGAACCCCCACCACAAAGAGGTAGAGGTTCCAAGGCGTCCAGCCAAAGCCGGTGGCGGCATAGCCAAGGATCTGGATCACCGAAGCCACCCATTTGACCCAGAACGCCAGCTGCGCAGGGGCCGCGCGCGCGATCGCCTCAGACGCCACGGGTCAGCCCGCCGTCGATGCGCCAGTTCTGCCCGGTGACATAGGCGCCGCCTTCGGAGGCGAGCCAGCCGATCAGCGAAGACACTTCAGCCTCGGTGCCATAGCGCCCCATGGGGATGCGCGCGCGGCGGTCTTCAGTCTCGGGCAGGCTGTCGATAAAGCCCGGCAGGACGTTGTTCATGCGAATGTTCTGGCCCGCGTATTGATCTGCGTAGAGCTTGGCGAAACCCGCGAGACCGGCTCGGAAGACGCCTGAGGTGGGGAAAAGCGGGTCCGGCTCAAAGGTGGCAAATGTTGAGATATTGATGATCGCGCCGCCGCCCTGCGCCGCCATGATTCGTGTCACCAGACGGGTGGGGCGGATCACGTTCATCAGGTAGACATCCAGCCCGCCGTGCCAGTCTTCGTCGGTCATCTCTAGGATGTCGCCTTTCGGCCCGTGTCCGGCGGAGTTCACCAGCACATCAACGCGGCCCCAGCGGTCCATCGCGCCATCTACCAACTGGGCCAGCGCCTCTTGCGATTGGTTCGAACCGGTGATGCCAAAGCCGCCCAATTCGGTGCCAAGCGCCTCTCCCTTGCCGGAGGAGGAAAGCACGCCGACCTTAAAGCCATCAGCGGCCAGTTTGCGGGCCGCCCCCGCGCCCATGCCGCTGCCGCCTGCGGTGATCAGGGCTACTTTTTCTGTTGCCATCGGATATACTCCATATGCTGTGCAGCGATTGCGCTGCGGTGCTATGGTCTTTTAATTAGGCATGGTAGGCTGTGCTGGCCAGCCAGATGCATTGTCGTATGACTGTAGGAATTCTATCGTGCCTCCAGACTTTCCACTGCCGCCCCTGAACGGACTTCGCGCCTTTGCCGCGGCGGGGCGTCATATGAACTTCCGCGCCGCTGCGGATGAACTGGGCGTCACCCAAGGGGCGGTCGCCCAGCAGGTGCGCGGGCTGGAGGATCATCTGGGGCTGCGCCTGTTTCTACGCGAACCGCGCGGCCTTGCCTTTACCGACGAAGGGCGGGCCTATCATGCCTCTGTATCGCGGGCTTTTGAGCAGTTGAGCGAGGCGACGGATGCCCTGCGCAGCGCGCCCGCGCGGGTGACGGTCAGCGTGACACCGACTTTTGCGTCGAAATGGCTGATCCCCCGCTTGTCAGACTTCACCGAAGCCCATCCCGGCATCGACTTGCGCATCACGGCGACGGAACGAGTGGCGAGTTTTCATGCGGATGGGATCGACCTTGCCGTGCGTCAGGCGCGTCCGCCTTTCGGTGCCAGTCTGCGGGCTGATCTGCTGTTCGCGCAGGAGGTTGTGGCGGTTTGCTCGCCCAGTTTGACGGCTGACGGCATGCCACTGGATGCGGTGGGTCTGGCGCGACTGACCCTGCTCCACGATACGCATGATCTTTGGCCGCGCTTTGCGCAAGAGGCGTTTGATAGCGCTGTAAAACCAGCGCGGCGGCTTCGGTTTAACCAAACAACGCTTAGTCTGGATGCCGCTCTCGCCGGGCAGGGGGTGGCGCTGGCGAGCCGCTTTTTGGTCCAGCGCGATCTTGAAGCGGGGCGGTTGGTTTGCCCGGTGCATCATGTGATGGAGGGCGAGCAGGATTTCTATCTGCTTTCTCCGCGCCAAGGGGTTTCAAGTGCTGCGATCATCGTGCGCGATTGGCTTTGCACGGTGGCAGAACGCGAGGCAGGTTAGCCCGGCGCGCGGGCCTTCAGGCGTAGGAAGCTGTCCTCCCTTGCCAAAACATAGTGCTTTCGCTCTCCTCCGCGTCCAATGTGCGCTCGGATTGCTCGACCGCGCGGGTGAGGGGGCGATGCCATCTTCGGTCAGCTGATTGCGCCAATCCCACACCGAAGACGGCCTTCCCTCGTTGCACTTTCTGCTCAGCGGTCTGTCGAAACCTTTTGGTTTCACGTTTAACACTTTGCCGATCCGGTCATTGGGTAGAGGCGGAAAATATCATCGCCCATTGGGATGAGGATGTGGCGCTGGCCTTGCCAGCCCGACTGATCCGGAGCAGCGCGGGGCGGTCTTATGGTGGTTTTGCCCGATCATATCGACGCTGCCGATGTGGTGCGCAACTGGCGGCGGTGGTCAGCACCCCCGCGGGGATCGACCGCACGGGGCACGCGCTCCGGGCTCTCCCGGTCTAGCGTTTGGGGATCCTGCGATTTGCCGTCAGGAGGCGACCACCGCATCGGGCCGCCCTTTGAGAGTGGGGAAATCCACGAAAAAGGTCGTGCCCTCACCCTCGGCTGTTTCAAAACGGATTTCGCCGAGGTGCTGATCCACGATGGCTTTGACGATGCTCATGCCCAGCCCATGCCCTTCTTCGACGCGGTAGCTGGACCCGCGGGAAAACCGGTCGAACAGGACCGGTTGCAGTTCCAACGGCAAGCCGCTGCCGTGGTCCTTGACCCAGAACCCGGTGCCATCCTCTGACAGGCCAAGCTGGACCGTGCCCCCTTCGTCAGAGGCTTTGATCGCGTTGGACAAAAGATTTGATAACAGCCGCATGAGCCGCCCCTCGTGCAGCCGCAAAAGCGGGGCGGGGGCCTCGGACGGGGTCATTTCCAAACCGACACCGCGCTCTTTGGCGTAGGCGACCAAGGTCTCTGAGGCTTGGGCCAACAATGGCGCCAAGGGGCGCTCAGAAAATCCCGATTGATCCGGTCTGCGCAGGGTCTCTACATCCAGAATATCACCCACCATCTGATCGATAGCCCGCGCGTTGCGCAGCGCAAGTTCCAGCAGTTTGCGCTTTTGCGGCGGCAGGTCGCCGGGGCTGACCTCAAGCAAGCGCAGCGCCCCGGTAAGCGCGGTCAGCGGTGTCTTCATTTCGTGGCTGACCGTGGCGATAAGCTGGTCCTTGGCGCGCTCAAATTCGCGCTGTTCGCTGACATCGCGCACCACCCCAAGATAGCCCAGATGTTCGCCGCGATCGGTCTCGACCTTGGCGGTGGCGACTTGACCTTCGAAGGTCGAGCCATCGGCGCGGCGGCAGGCAACGGAAAACGCGCCCTGCGTGCTGGCCGTGCTGGCATTTGACAGCTCTTCGCCCATGCGCTCATAGCTGCCGAGGGTCTCATAGAGAACGGCCGTCTGCCGCCCCAAAAGCGCGTCGGGGGCATAGCCGAACAGGGTTTCGACCGCCGGGTTCACCAGCGCCACACGGCGGTTGGGGTCGGCCATGATAATGGCCTCGGGCACGGCATCCACCATTGCCTTGAGCAGCCCGCGCTGTTCGCGCAGCGCGCGGCGTTCGGATTGCCGGGACAGCTCGCTGCTCAGCCACCGGGCAAGGAATTGGACGAATTGGATCTGCGCTTTGCTAAACGGGGCGGAGCGCGGGGCGGTGCTGGAAAAGTTCAACGTCCCAAACAGCGTGTCCCCGGTTTTCAGCGGCGCCCCGATATAGCTTTCCAGACCGAAATTCTCATAACACGGATGGGTCGAAATCTCTTGCTGGCCCGCGTGGTGGAAAGAGGTCACATCGGCATTGGCAAGTGTGTGCAGGCAATAGGTGCCATTGATGTCAAAGGTGCTGCCGGGGGCAGGCGCCCAGTCAGGGCCGTGGACATAGACACATTCGTAAACCGGATGATCCACGCGAGAGACGATGCCGAGTTCAAGGCCAAGCGCCTCTGTGCCCAGTTGCAAGAGCTTGGCGATCTTGTCTTCGACGGAAAGATCAGGCTCGACAGCAAGCATATAGAGTTGCCGCAGCGGATCATCGAAATCCGCCAAAGCGTTGTAAAAGTCGTTCATCATTGCCTCTGTCGTGGTCTTTGCACCTGACTTGGCGAGAAGGCAGATGTTTGACCCAAGGTATCCCCCTCACGCTCTGCTGCCAATGCCCCAGCGGGTGAATTGGGGCAAGAATAGGGCTTTTCACCCCGGTAATGCAGATAATTGTGGAGTGTCGGACGGGAGAGGGCGGCCAAGCGCGGCAAGTCCTGCCTCAGGAGGGTAAAAACCGGTGACCTTTGCAAAGCGGTGGTCATCGCCGTTTCTATGGCTATGGTACCGCCAACGAGGGTCGCCAAAGGGGAGAGTTGACCATGCGATTGATGCGATACGGGGCGCGTGACGGGGCAAAAACGCCGGTGGTGCTGGATGCTGCAGGGCAGGCGCGGGATGTCAGCAGCCTTGTGCCAGACTTCACGCCCGAAACCATTCCGACATTGCGCAAGATGTTGGATGGCGTCGATCTGGAAAGTCTGCCGCTGGTCGAGACCCAAGGCCAGCGTATCGCTGCACCGGTCAGCCAGCCGCGCAACATTTGGGGCGTGGGGTTGAACTATTCCGACCATGCGGCGGAATCGGGCATGGACGTGCCGACCGAGCCGATCCTGTTCACCAAGGCCAGCCGCACCTATTGCGGGCCGAATGATCCGCTCCTTTACTCCAAAGAGATGAGCAAACTCGACTGGGAGGTCGAGTTGGGCGTGGTGATCGGACATACCGCATTGAACGTCAGCCGTGATCAAGCGCTGGACCATGTGCTGGGCTATTGCGTCGTCAATGACGTGTCGGAACGCGCTTGGCAGGCCGAACGGGGCGGCCAGTGGGTCAAGGGCAAGAGCTTTCCCAACTTTTGCCCCACGGGGCCGGTCTTGGTGACGGGCGATGAGGTGGGCGATCCCGGCAAACTGTCGCTCTGGGCCGAGATCAATGGCGAACGTCTGCAAAACGGCACGACCGAGAAGATGGTTTTTGATGTGGCGACGATCGTTTCCTACATGTCCGAATTCATCCAGCTAGAGCCCGGCGATCTGATCTGCACGGGCACCCCACCGGGCGTGGGCATGGGGTTCAAACCGCCACGCTACCTTAGCCCCGGCGACCGGGTTCGGCTGAGCGTCCAAGGGTTGGGCGAGCAAGAGCAGGTGGTGGAGCGGCTGCCCGTGCGATGAAGGGGCTAGCCGCCACGGGTGCCATCGGCGAGGGCACTGGCGTGTGCCTGGATCGGGCGTTTAGGCGAGCTCGGCCTCGCGCGCTTCGGCGGCGGCGACAGCGATGGCGGGGCGCAGGGGCAGGGTCAGCAAAAAGCTGCTGCCCTTGCCTATGATGCTGGTGGCGACAAGGCTGCCGCCATGGGCCGTGGCGATATCGCGTGAAATCGCAAGGCCCAGCCCGGTGCCGCCAAAGCGGCGGGTGGCGGTGGAATCGACCTGATGGAAGGGCTCGAAGACGCGCTCCAACTCGTTTTCCGGGATGCCGATGCCCGAATCCGTAACGCGGAATTCAACCACTTCCCCGCGGATGCGACAGGTCAACGAAATGGTGCCTTGGTCCGAGAATTTCGTCGCGTTGCTTAGCAGATTGATCAACACCTGCTGGATGCGTTTGCCATCCGCCAGCATCACGCCGGTTGCCGATTTCACGTTTAGCTCCAGCCCCTTGTCTTCGATCATCGGGCGTAGCTGATCGGCGGTAGGGGTGACGATATCGTCGATCTGCACTGGTTCCATCGCGATCGAAAGGCTGCCTGCGTCGATCTTGGCAAAATCGAGCACCTCGTTGATCAGGGTCAGCAGGTGATTGCCCGAACGCTCTACCGTTTGCATGATATCGCCCAGTTTGCCCATCGTGGCGGACAGTTTGGGCGCCAGCGTTTCACGGGTCTTGGGGTCCGCCTCAATAGCGGTACGAAGATCGCGCGCTGCCGGGGTGCGGTCGAAATGCCGCGCAAGGCGGACATGGCCCAAGATGACCGTCAGCGGTGTGCGCAACTCATGGCTCAGCACGCCCATGAAGTCGGTCTTGGCCTTGTTCGCGTCTTCGGCGGTCAGCAGCGCCTTTTTCAGATCGGTCACGTCAATGCGCAAACCCACGACGCTGCCGTCCTCCATCCGCCGGTCCGAGGTGCGGATGATGCGGCCATCGGGCATGCGCTGTTCGGTTTCAAATGCGCCGTTCTCACGTTTCTCCAGCCAAACGCGAATCCATTCCTCTTCCTTGCCGACGGCATCGGGCACGATCCCACGGCGGATGCTGTCACGGACAATCTTTTCATAGGATGATCCGGGCTTCACCACCTCGCTATAGTCGTGGATCTCGCGGTATTTTTCATTGCAAAGCACCAAAATGCCCTTGGCGTCATACATGACAAAACCATGGTCCAAAGCCTCAACGCCCGTGCGCAGACGTTCTTCGGCGAGTTTGCGGTTCTCGGCCAAGCCGATGATATACCAGGCAAAAATGGTGACCCCTAGGGCGCCTTGCAGACGCAAAATCCAGTTCAGCCAGAAGTCGGGACGATGCTCTGGCCAGCCGCCTTTGACGGTTGCGGCCAATTGCCAAGCGCCGAAAGCAAAGTTGAAGTCGAGCTCGATGGGGTCGATCAAAGTCAACTCGGGGTCGCCGATGATCGTCTGTTCGATCTCTCCCTCGGGGGTCAGCTCGCGGATGGCCAGATCGTATTTTTCGGTCAGTTCGGGGATGCGCAGCTGCGTGACGAGCGCGTCGTAATCCACAACCATGGAGAGGATGCCCCAAGGTTCGTTCGGGGCGGCGGCGGTGCTGGTTGAATCAAAGATCGGATGCCGCAGGATCAGCCCGCGCCCGCCTTGCACCAGATCAACCGGGCCGGTCACCAACCCTTCGCCGGTCCGCAGGGTCTCTTCGACCTTGGGCAGTTGCGCCGCGTTTTGGCGGTAGTCCAGCCCCAGCACGCCGCGATTGGCCTCATAGGGGTGGACGATTGTCACGACGAGGTCGGGGGCCACGGCGAGGTTAATCACATCCGGGTTCTCGGCCATGAACTCTGCCGCGCGGGCGCTAAATTCGGACTGGGTGATCGTGGGGTTCTCGCTGATGACCGTGGCCAACTCACGCAGCTTCAGGATCTGGTCAAAGATATCCGCGCGGATTTGTTCGCGGACTTCGATCAGCTCTAAGGTGGTATCAAGCTCCAGATTCTGCATGTAGGTCTGATAAGACAGGGTCTCGATCCGGTGGCCAAAGCCCAGAACAACGCCGCACAACACGACCAGAACGATAATCCGTTTCGCACGCTGAGACAGCGCATTTCTGATTTTTTCCATGCCGGCTTTGCCCAAATCGGTCTCTGTCCTCTGCACTCCGGCCTTCTAAGTGCCGAATACGCCCATGGGGTATTAGACTGCAGGGGGCTTTGTTGACGCAAGGAAAATACCCGGATGTAGACAAATGCTGGGCAACAGCGTCAAATTTGCAAGTGACGCCTTTTATCCTTGGGGCGATCGCCCCAGCAATTCAACCAAAACGCGGTGCAAAAGGGCGATATCTTGGGGGTTGGACATATTGGGCGCGTGGCCGCAGTCGGGGAATTCACTCATCCCGGGCCGCGGGCCGCTTTGGGTCATGCGCTCTGCAGCCTCGGGCAGCAACAGGTCCGACCGGGCGCCCCGCAAAAGATGCGTGGGCGTGGTGGTCCGGTCCCAACGGTCCCAAGTGGAAAGCTCATGGGCTGAGGCGGTGAACTGCACGGTGATGCGCGGATCATAATGCAGGGTCAGCCGTCCATCCCCCCGGCGGCGCAGCGAAGACCGCGCCATGCGCTGCCAATAGGCATCGGCGGCGGGGCCGAAGGGGGCATAGGTCTGGCGCAGCCACGCTTCACCTTCGGCAAAGCTGCCAAAGTCCGGCAGGCTGCCCACATAGGAGAGGATCCGGTTCACCGCCGTCGCGGGCAGTTCGGGGCTGATGTCGTTCACGACCAAGGCGCCGACCCGCGCGGTCTCGGGGCCCGAGGCCATGTGCATCCCGATCATGCCGCCCAAAGAGGTGCCAAACCACGCGGCGTGATCGATTTGGAAGTGATCTAACACCCCTGTCGCGATGCGCGCATAATGTTCGACGGAATACTCCGCCTCAGGGCTGGCCCCCCAGCTCGACCGGCCCCGCCCGATCATATCGGGGCAGAGCACGTGGAAATTTTGCGACAAGGTCGCGGCCACCTCGTCAAAGTCGCGCCCGGTGCGGGCGAGACCGTGCAGCATCATCAAGGCAGGGTTCTTGCGCTCGCCCCATTCAGTGACATGGATTTCGTGTCCCATGACGGGGATGAAATGGAAACGGGGGGAGGTCATCCGCGCGCGCCTTTCTGTATCAGGTTCAGCGCGCGGTTGGTGCTGCCATCCGCGCCGTCGGTGAAATGCGACAACGGCGGCCTCCGCACCTGTGCGACCGGGGCCAGCATGGTCATGGAACGGCGGCGATCCATTTGCGTGTCTTCATGGTATCCTCCCTAAACGGGCCAGCGCCATGTTGCGCCGTCTCCCCCCGTCGACTAGCTTAAGTTTTCAGCATCCGAAAAAGAAATAAACGGAGCAAGATGGTGGAAATACGTACCGATGATTGCTTCGAGACGGGGCGCTTTGCAGAGCTTGCCTTTGTGCATGCGCCCATCGGGCTGGTGGTGACCGAGAACCGTTGCATCCGCGATTGCAACAATGCCTTTGCGCAGATGTTCGGCTATGCGCGCGCCGACCTGCGCGACCAGCTTTTCGCCATTCTCTACCCCTCGGATGAGGAGTTCGTAAACATCCGCGACCGTGGCGTGGACCAGTTGCGCAAGACCAACACCTATTGGGACGAACGCATCATGGCACGGCGCGATGGCAGCCTGTTTTGGTGCCGTGTGCGGGGCCATTCCTTCACGCCCGAACGCCCGCTCGACCGCGCGGTCTGGAGCTTTGCCGATCTCTCCGCCGAGCGGCCCTACCTGCCGCTTACCCGGCGCGAGCGCGAGATCCTGAGCCATCTGGCGGAGGGGCTGACCAGCAAGCAAATTGCGCTCAACCTCGACATCTCGCACCGGACGGTTGAAGTGTACCGCGCGAAACTGCTCAAGAAATTCGGCGTCAGCAATACTTCTGGCCTGTTTCATTCGCTGGGCGGCATCGACAGCGATCATGTGGTGTCCAACAGTTCAAAGTGACGCGCCCGGCGCTAGCCTGCATCACTCTGCCTGTCGGGCAGTTTTGACTGCGCCGGGGGCGGGGCCGCCGCGTGGGGCTGATCCTCATCGTCGGGTTCTTCGGGGTTCTCGGCAGCCTCGGCCATCGCGTCGGCCTGAGCGTAGAGACTGCGGATCTCCATCAGATCGGCTTTGGTTGGCGCCTTGCTCTGTTTCGTCGTTCCCTCAAAGGGTTGCGAGTCTGGGGTTTCACTATTTGTCACTGGTTAATCCGCATTTTGAGCTTAAATCTCACGGCCAATTCCGTGGTGGGGCACAGAGTACCGAGCCCGAATTTCGACGCCAATTGGGCAAAGCCCCAGCCAAATCAGGGTTATCCCCTACAGGGGCAAACAAGGTCCTGAAATTTCGGGATATATTTTCACGATATCATTTCAGTCGGTCGTATGGCCATCCAAGGACATGGTTAATGACCGCCTGTCAGGGTTTCCCCTAATAGACATGGCGGCAGAAAAAGCCGAAGTTTCAACGGAAAGTAGAGGTGCGCATGAGCTTGGTCGCGGCGTTCACATTGATTGCGCTGTGTGGAATCGTCTTGTCCGGCGTGATGATCGCAAAGCAGGTTGGCGATGCGGTCAACCGGTTTGCCGTGGCTGGCGCGATCGCGGTTTTGTCGCTGTACATCGCCGTGGTGCTGGCGTCTGCGCCGCGCGGCGGGGCCTATAGTGACCCGATCGAGCTGGTCTTTGCGACCGCCGCATTTGCCGTTCTGGTGGCGCAGGTTTGGCGCGTGATGCGCAACCGACGCAAGCTACAGGGCAGCGCCAACTCCGATGAGACCCGCCGGAAACTGCCCGATTTGCTGAACGATGTGCCGGTGCAGGCGGCCTTTCTGACACCGGACATGACCTATGCCTTCGTCAATGATGCCTATAGCGCCTCCTTTGGGAAATCCGCCGAGGAGATCGTGGGCAAACACCTGTCGCAGATTATCCCGCCGGACCTGCTGGAGGAGGTGTCGGACAACCTCGAAAAGGCGCTGGCCGGGCGGCAGGTCACATGGCGTTTTGATTTCTCGCGCCCGGTTCTGGCCCGCTCCCAAGGGGCGGCGATCTATCAGCCCCTGTCCGACCGGGGGCAGGTGGTGGGGGTGCTGGTGATGATAATGGACCGTTCCGCCTCGCAGGACGCGGTGCATGACGCAGAGGTCAGCGCGGCGAAACACGCGCTCGCGGCTGAGGTGGCGGGGGTGGGCTATCTGGAATGGGATCAAGAGGGCGCGCTGGTTGATGTCTCTCCCGAGGTGGAGGCGCTCTTGGGCCGCGATGCGCAGAGCCTGCGCGAGATGTGGCAGCAGGGCCAAAGCTTTGTCGAGCCGCGCAGCCGCGCCACGATCCGCAACAACCTGCATATGGCTGGCAGCCGCCCGCGCGACGTGGTCGAGAATGTAAAGTTTCTGGCCGCCAACGGTCGCCAGATCGAAGCGCGCACCTGCATTCGCCGCTTGAACCGGGGGCGTCAGGTGCATCTTTTGGCCGCGATCCAAGATGTTACGGATCAGCAGAACGTCCTCACCGATCTGGTGGAAAGCGAAACCCGGTTTCGCGATTTCACCGAAAGCGCGACCGATTGGGTCTGGGAGATGGACGCCGATGGGCGGTTCACCTTCCTGTCCGGCGGGGGCCGTCAAACCGATGCGGAAACCCCGATTTTCGCTCTGGGCAAAACCCTCGCCGAGGCCGATCTGGCGCAAGATCAAGGCGATTTCGACCAGCTTCAGCAAAGGTTGGCCGCCCGGGCGGCGTTCCGGGACTTGCGGTTGGTTCTGCCCCTCGGGGATGGGCGGGCGCGGCAAATCGACATGTCGGGCAAACCCTTTTTTGACAGCCACGCCCAATTGGCAGGCTATCGCGGCACCTGTTTCGACATGACCGAAATCGCCATGGCCGAGACTGAGCGCAAAAGCGCGCGGGAGGCGCTGGCGCTGGCTTTTGAGACCATCTCGACCATGGTGGCGCTTTTCGACAGCAACGACCGCTTGGTCTATTGCAACGAGGAATACCGGGCGACCTACGCCGGGATGGACGGCGACATCATCGGAAAGCACTTTGACGAGTTGCTCGCGCATTTCACGCGAACCGGCACACTGGCCACGACCGCCGAAGGCAAGGTCCGCTGGAGCGAGCAGCGGCGCGATCGGCGCAACACCCCGGCCAAGTTCTTTCGTGCGCGGTCTTCCAAGGGGCGCTGGTTGGAGGTGACGGATTACCCCGTGGCCGCAGGCGGGCTTTTGACCATCGCATCCGACATCACCGAAAAGGTCGAGCGCGAAGAGCGGTTGCACCGCCATGAAACGGCGCTGCAACTGCTCAACCGGCGCGAGACATTGGGCCAGATGACCGCTGCCATCGCCCATGAATTGAACCAGCCTTTAGCGGCTATTCACAATTTTGCCGCAGGCTGTGTGTTGCGGGCCAAGAACGACCAGCTTGAGAGAGAGGATATGATCGCCGTGCTTAATAATATGCAAAGCCAATCGGAACGGGCCAGCGCCATCCTGCGGTCCATGTCGAACTATCTGCACAGTGACGATGCCGACCGCCATGCGGTGCGCTTCGAAGATATCCTGCGCTCGGTGCAACTGTTGATCCAGCCGGAAAGCTCGGCCACCGGCGTCGCCGTGGAGATCGACGATCAATGTGGGGAGGTCGAGTTGACCTGCGCCCGGATCGAGATTGAGCAGCTTTTGATCAACCTGATCAAGAACGGTATTGATGCCTGCCGAGAAGCGGGCCGCCCTGATGCCGAAGTTTCGGTTTCTGCGCGGTGCGAGGCGGCGGAGATCGTGATCGACGTGGCCGATGCGGGGCGCGGATTTGCCCCGGACATGCCTGCGCAGACGGCCTTTAGCGCCTTCCGCTCGACCAAGGACAAAGGGCTTGGCGTGGGGCTGGCGATTTGCGAAACGATCGTTCTGTCGCATGGCGGGACAATCGCCGTGACGAAATCCGATGCAGAGGGGGCCTGCCTGAGCGTGTGTCTGCCGCTGGAGGTGCAAAAGTAAAATGTCAGAAAACGGGATCGTTTACGTCGTTGATGATGACGCCGCGGTGCGGGAGTCTCTGGTGTGGTTGCTGGGGTCTGTCGGGCTGCGCGCGATTCCATTTGCATCGGCGGCCGCGTTCCTCGACAGCTATGAGGACAGTGGCAACTGCTGCCTCGTCAGCGATGTACGGATGCCGGGGATGAGCGGGCTAGAACTGCAAAAGGCGCTGAATGCGCGGGGGATCAAAGTGCCGCTGATCTTGATGACGGCCTTCGGCGATGTCTCTACCGCCGTGACGGCGATGAAGGCAGGCGCGGTGGATTTTATCGAAAAGCCCTTCAACAATCAAAGCATGCTCGACCTCATTAACACCGCCCTTCAGTCCGACGCCGCACGGCGCAAGAGCGAAGAGGCCGAGGTGGAGAATGCGCAGCTGCTGGCCCGGCTCACCCCGCAAGAGCATCGGGTCTTTGAACGGGTGGTGGCGGGGCTCTCGAACCGCGAGATCGGCAGTGAGATGGACATCTCCATCAAAACGGTTGAGGTGCACCGCGCGCGGGTGATGCGCAAGCTTAAGGCGAATTCGGTCGCGGAACTGGTGCGCTTTCATATTCACAATGCGCCGCCCGCCCCGGTCGAAGACAACGAGCGCGCGTAAAAAGCCCCGGCAGTGCAGGACCACCGGGGCAGGCTGCCCAGCCCCGGCGAGGGTTAAGGGCTGGGGTTTCCCGGCGGCATGAGGGGCGCCGGGAAGGCATGGATCACGCCGGCTTGGGTTCCAGCGTGCCCACGGTCACGTCGAGGGTCTGCTCAGACCCTTTGCGCAGCACGACAACCTCTGCCGCCGTCTCAGGCGTGGTGGTTGCCACCGCGCGGGTCAGGTCGCGCAGGTCGTCCACCTCTGTGTCGCCGAAGGACAGGATGATATCACCCTTCTTAAGGCCCGCTTTGGCGGCGGGGCTGTCCTCGGAAACCGCTTCGATCACCGCGCCGCGCGGCTCGTCGTAGCCCAGCACATTGGCAACCTCGGGGGTCATCTGCCGGATTTGCACACCCAGCCAGCCACGCTCGACCAAGCCGTCATCGGCCAGATCGGCCACGATGGTCTGCACGAGGTCAGAAGGCACCGAGAAGCCGATCCCGACAGAGCCGCCGCCCGGCGACAGGATCGCGGTGTTCACGCCCACGACTTCACCTTCGTTGTTGAAAAGCGGCCCGCCAGAGTTGCCGCGGTTGATCGCCGCATCGGTCTGGATGAAGTCATCGAATGGCCCGGCCTGAATGTCACGCGACAGAGCCGAAACAATGCCCGAGGTCACGGTGCCGCCAAGGCCAAAGGGGTTGCCCACGGCGACGACTTCATCGCCGACGCGCAGGGTTTTGGAAGTGCCAAAGTCCACCTTGGGCAGATCCACGTCCGCTTTGACTTTGAGCAGGGCGATGTCGGTCATCGCGTCGCTGCCCACGACTTCGGCGTCAAAGCTGCGGCCATCGGCGAGCTTCACGGTCACCGTCTCTGCACCCGCGACGACGTGGTGGTTGGTCACGATCTGACCGTCTTCGGAGATGATGAAACCTGACCCCAGACCTTGGCGCGGGGTCGCCTCGGCGCCGGGTTGGTCGGGCAGCATATGTTCAAACCGGCGGCGCAGTTCTTCGGGCATGCCGGGGGGAAGCTGCTGCTGGATCTGCGCGCTTTGCTGTTTCGCGGTCACTTCGATAAAGACCACGGCGGGAGAGACGGCCTCGACCAAGTCGGCATAGCCACCAGCCGGGACGGCCAGCGCGGCTGTAGGCGCAAGCGCCAGCATCGGGGTCGCGGCGACGGCGGCGCTCAGCGCAAGGGCGGCGGCGCGGGGGGCCTTGGAAAGGGTCTGGTTCATGAGATGCTCCTTGCTGTGCATTCGGTGTTTCTGGACCCCTATTTGGGGCTCAGGTTTTACAGCCCCGTCGCAGGGGCTATACAAATTTGTGAGAATGCAGGCCGCAGGATGCATGGGCCGCGGAGTTGCCCTAAACCTTTGGTGATCCTACATGAGACTGCGATGAAACTGCTTGTTGTCGAAGACGATACCACCACCAGCATCTATATCGCGCGCGGCCTGCGCGAAGAGGGGCATGCGGTGGATGTGGTGGCCGATGGCCGCGACGGGTTGGTGCAGGCCACCACCGGGCAATATGACGTGCTGATCCTTGACCGGATGCTGCCTGAGTTGGACGGGCTGACGCTGCTGAAAACCCTGCGCGGGGCGGGCAATGCCACGCCGGTGTTGTTGCTCACGGCGATGGGCGCGGTGGAGGATCGGATCGACGGGCTGAACGCCGGGGCGGATGATTATCTGGTCAAGCCCTTTGCCTTTGGTGAGCTGTCGGCGCGGGTGAATGCGCTAGCGCGTCGCCCGCAGGCGATGGAGCAGGAAACGACCCTCCGCGCTGGCGACCTGACGATGGACCTCATCAGCCGCCGGGTCACGCGCGCGGGCCAAGAGATCGACCTGCTGCCGCGCGAGTTTGCATTGTTAGAGCACCTGCTGCGCCGGAAAGGCCGGGTGCAAACGCGAACCATGCTGCTAGAGGCCGTCTGGGACATTTCCTTTGACCCGATGACCAATGTGGTGGAGACCCACATCAGCCGCCTGCGAGCCAAAGTGGACCGGCCCTTTGACACCGAGTTGATCCAAACCGTGCGCGGCGCGGGCTATAGGATCGACGCATGAGGGCGCGGCTGGCGGGGCTCTGGCGGTCGATGCCGCTGCGGTTGGCGCTTTTGCTGGTGCTGCTCTTTACCATCGTTAGCCTGCTTAGCCTTGCGGCCAGCTATGCCGTTACCCAGCGATCGTTCGAACAGGCGATCCGGGCCGATCTGGCGCAAGACATGGCAGGCTTCCGCGCCGCCCCGGGCGCCTCGGCATTGGCGCGGCTGGTCGAGGCGGAATCGCGCGAGACTGATCCCAACCGGCTGATCCTAAGCTACATCGGCCCTAATGGTCGCATCTATGGCAACGGGGCCATCGCGCGGGATAACGAGGGCTATCACATCGTCTCAATCGGCGCGGCGCGGGCGCAGTATACCGGGGTTTATCTGACCCTGACCGACACGCTTTATGGCGGGCTTTTGACCATCGCGCGCAGCCGGGCCGAGATCACGGCCCTGCGTGAGGTTTTCGTCAACATTCTGTTGGTCAGCCTTCTGCCCACGGTGCTGATTGCGCTCTCGGGCGGGCTGATCCTTGCCCGACGCTCTAAACGTCATGTTGAGGTGATCCGCGCCACGCTGGACCGGCTCACTGCGGGCGATCTGGCAGCAAGGGTATCGCCCGGGCCGCGCTGGTCGGATGACCTGCTGCGCAT
>NZ_LWER01000401.1:0-318 GCF_001634775.1 Sulfitobacter sp. HI0027 | reverse complement strand
AAAGCTCAAGCCCTGGGGCGGGAAGTGAGGCGCGGCATGGTGGAGCCTGATCACCCCCAGCTGTCTGTCGTCCAGCAGTGCAAGCTGCTGTCGATTGCGCGCTCGTCTTTCTATTACACGCCGAAGGGTGAGACCGCGCAGAACCTCGATCTGATGCGGCGGATCGACGAGCAGTTCTTGGAGACCCCGTTCTTCGGTGTCCGGCAAATGACCTGGCACCTGCGCAACGACGACCATCTAGTGAATGAGCATGACAGGCGGCAGCGATCTCGGCAGCGCCGGTGGGGCCGCCGATCTGGTCTGCAACAATGTTGAGCG
>NZ_LWER01000400.1:0-676 GCF_001634775.1 Sulfitobacter sp. HI0027 | reverse complement strand
GTCTCTCACGCAAGTGATCAAAACAGCCTCCGACATCGCTGAGCGCGGCATCGCCCTTAAAGTCCTGACCCAGAACATCGACACCAGCACTTCAGAGGGGAGGTTATTTTTCCACATGACAGCAGCCTTCGACGAGTTTCAACGTGAGTTGATTGTTGAAAACACCCGCGCCGGTCTCAAAGCCGCCGCAAAACGCGGACGCCGAGGCGGTCGGCCAAAGGCTATGAACGAGCAAAACATCAAACATGCCGAAGCCATGCTTAAGGATACCGAAAACTACCCATTCATCGGCGACGTCATTGACCAGCTCAAAATTGGCCGCACCGCATTCTACAAATACTTCCCCACAGATCGCATCAAACAGCTGCGACCTGACCACTCAGACGCGCATAAAGCGTAGCTAAATCCTGTGGGACTTTTGGTACCTTTATGCTGATAGACCCCAAGACATCGCATCCGCGTTCATCTTCCTCCAGCGCACTTTGGGCGGGCTACAGAGCGCGGAGCTTAACCGCCACGCTTTCGTTTCAAGCATCGCGGAAGAACTGCAATGCGCACACGAGGATGCAGAGCCCCTTGTTGCGGCGCGTCTCCAATGCCTGAAACCCAGACCGGAATTGACCGAAGAAGAGCTTGCAGCGTCGAAGGCGCGCCTTCGACGCTGCAAGCTCTTCTT
>NZ_LWER01000399.1:0-341 GCF_001634775.1 Sulfitobacter sp. HI0027 | reverse complement strand
AGGGCTGAACCTGCTGGCCGCCATCATCATCTACTGGAACACCAAGCACCTCGGGCAGGCTGTCACACGGCGCCAACACGTCGGATTAGACTGTCCATCCGATCTCCTGGGGCACATCTCGCCTCTCGGATGGGCACACATCCTCCTCACAGGCGAGTATAAGTGGAAAAAACGATGAAGGGCTGGCTTAGGGTGTCATTCTGCACTCAGCCGGAATCTACCCCTTGTAGCTTATGTCAGTGTCCGAATTTCGGGGGGTAGCTCACTTTCAAAAAGTCCAGCCCCAGCGGTGTCTTAACCGGCGGGCAGACTGATACGACGCTTATATCCGCCCCAAAGCC
>NZ_LWER01000398.1:0-632 GCF_001634775.1 Sulfitobacter sp. HI0027 | reverse complement strand
TGTGAAGCATGACGATTCCGGCGCTTGTATGATGGCCGCCGATCGGATGAAGATGAAAGGGCTGCTGGCTTACCATAGAGCGTGGGGGCTCGTGGGCACGAAGTATACGACCCACAATAGTCTGAGGATTGTATTACTGGCTGGGCATCAGACTAATAAGCTACTACGCGCACCCTTGCGCATGAATGCACTCATTGGACGCGGCACAAGAGCCGCCTCGACCGCGACTTCAGCCGCAAGCTTTTCGGTGACGAAGGCTATGCCCGCGAAGAACTCGTGGCCGAGCTGGGCGCTGCGTTCCTCTGCGCTGATCTCGGGCTGACGCTCGAAGCTCGCGAAGACCACGCCGCCTATATCGGCAGCTGGCTGCGCTAATGACGAGCTCGTCATTAGCGCAATTATCGCGAGGAGGGCATAATGCGGAGGAGAATTTCGTAGCCCGTTTGATTTCAATGTGTTGGGTCGTGGCTGTGCCGTTCTTGCTGCGCATTATTTCAGGCTGGATGTTTCTTGGGTTGATCAATCAAACCAAGGAGGAATCGATGTCCCAATCGCCTTTCAAGGAAATTTCAGAACTTCGCGTCACGCTGCGCCGGCAGCGATATAGCCCAACTGTCATTCACAACTATTGC
>NZ_LWER01000397.1:0-530 GCF_001634775.1 Sulfitobacter sp. HI0027 | reverse complement strand
ATTTCAGCGGGGGTTGATGAGGCGGCGAAGCTGGCGAAAAACTTCGGCATCGCACTTAGCTTCGCGCGGCAGATTGCAAAAGAACAGGCGGGGCCGGAAAAGCCCAAGCTTGGCTACAATCTAGAGGGCGGTGGTCGCAACCCGATCCCCAATGACGTGACAAACGCCAATCTCGGCTATGGCAACCTCATCAACAGGGGGCCATCGCGGACGCGCTTCGATGTGCCTAACCTTTCCGGTTCGGGCGATGTGAGTGGTTTGGAGAGTGGCAGCGGATCGTCCGGCGGTGGTCGGTTCCGTTCTGGCGGTGGTCGTGGTGGACGTGAGCAAGAACCGTTGTTCAGCATTGCTGAAAAGGAACTGGAAAATCTGCAACGCTCTATCGAAATGCGCGGCAAGTCCAAGGAGGAAGTCGCGGCGCTGACCGTCAAGCACACGCTGCTGGATGAGGCCAAGAAACGCGGCTTGGATATCACCGACGAACTGCTGCAAAAGATCGACGCCGAAGCGGCCAACGTGGGCAAGCTGGC
>NZ_LWER01000396.1:0-416 GCF_001634775.1 Sulfitobacter sp. HI0027 | reverse complement strand
AAGACGACGACCTGAATGGGCAAAACGATCGAATAGATCTGGATTGGGAAAACCAGTTAGGGCCTACGAGCTCAGAGCTCGCTCAACAGATTTGGACCTGATCCGCTGATCACCATCCCGGCCCGCGGCTTTTGGAAGTGCCGCATCTCGAGGCCTTACAGAAGACCGCACTCGATCACTCGCCAATAGGGTCAAAAAATTCTTGCACTACGGGCGGCAACCACAGAAGGGCCTACGAGCTCAGAGCTCGCTCAACAGATTTGGACCTGATCCGCTGATCACCATCCCGGCCCGCGGCTTTTGGAAGTGCCGCATCTCGAGGCCTTACAGAAGACCGCACTCGATCACTCGCCAATAGGGTCAAAAAATTCTTGCACTACGGGCGGCAACCACAGAAGGCCCTAGGGGAATTCTTG
>NZ_LWER01000395.1:0-18217 GCF_001634775.1 Sulfitobacter sp. HI0027 | reverse complement strand
CCAGATCGCCGACCAGCAGATCGGTCGCGGCTTTCAGGTATTGCCCACGGCGGTCGCAGTTGTCGCCGGTGCAGTCTTCGCCGGTCGCGTAGTCGGTCCAAGGACGGTTGCCCGCGCCATGCTCAGTCCCGTTCAGGTCTTGGCCCCAGAGCAGGAATTCGATGGCGTGGTAGCCGGTGGCGACATTGGCCTCGACTGCGCCCGCCTCATGCAACTGCCCTTCGAGGAGCGCAGGCGTGATCTCGGTGGCGTCCACCTCTTCCCCGCCCAGTGTGAAGGTCGGGTTGGCGATGACGTTCAGAACCGCCAATTGGTTTTCATCCGTCTCGCCGCCATAGGAGGCATCGACATAGTCGATCAGACCTTCGTCCAGCGGCCATGCGTTTACCTTGCCTTCCCAGTCATCGACGATGGCGTTGCCAAAGCGGAAAACCTCGGTCTGCTGGTAGGGCACGCGGGCGGCCAGCCATGCGGACTTCGCGGCCTGAAGCGCTTCGGCCGAGGGGGTGGCGATCAGCGTCTCGACGGCGGCTTGCAGCGTCTGCGCGGTAGTCAGGCTGTCTTCGTAGCCCGCCTGTGCGATGTCGGCATAGGTGCCCAGCACCTCGGCCTTGTCTTGTGCAAATGCCGGAGCGGCGGCGCATGTGATCAGCGCAATGGCCGTGGTCGCCTTGAGGCGCATCGGATGTCCTTCCTTGAAAATCACCATAGTCCCGACACAGGCGCGGCGGGCCTTCGAGCAATAGGTGACTTATTCTGTCGGAAAAGACAAGGATCAACCTGAGAGGGGATAGCGCTCGGCAAAAAGCTGTTAGCTTGCAGCCCTTTGCAGCAGCGTCACATGGGTATCGCCGTATTTGCGCGTGTCGATCCGGGCGAATCCCTCGGGCGCGTGCATGGGCGCGTTTTCCTCCCAAACGATCATCGCGCCGGGCGCAAACCAACCGCCTTCGGCTGCCGCAACAAGCGCCTTTTGCCCCATGGATTTGCCATAGGGCGGGTCAAGGAAGACCAGATCGAAAGGGCCCTGTGCGCATGGCCCCAGCCGCGTCGCGTCATTGCGCAGCAGCCGCGTTTCCGCCTCCGCCTCCAGTTTGCGCACATTCTCCCCGATCAACTGCTGGCCTGTCCGGCCATTCTCAACGAAGCAGACAGACACAGCACCGCGCGACAGGGCCTCAAACCCAAGCGCGCCGGTGCCTGCGAACAGGTCCAACACCCGCGCGCCCTCGATCACATCGTGATGGGTCAACATCGAAAAAAGGCTCTCGCGCACCCGGTCGGAGGTCGGTCGCAGATGCGCCCCGGCGTCGCCCTTGCCAAGCGCGGCAAGCGGTCGGCCACGGTATTTCCCAGCGATAATCCTCATGGTTTCAGCAATGCCTTTAGGTCTGTCTGAGAGTCCGCGACCAAAGCCGGGTCTGGCGATTTTCCCGCTTCGATCAGCCGTTTGCCCACCATATAGCCGCGCGGATCGTTCGCGGCATCGACGGCCAGCAACGTTTCGCCAAGGTAGTACCAGAACGAGGCGCTGCCTTCGCCAAGGCGGGTGACCACGCGGTCATAGCCTGCGTTCAGCCCGGCGATTTGCAGTTTCACGTCATATTGGTCCGACCAGAACCACGGTTTGGCAATGTATTCCTTACCCGCGCCGAGGATGTTTTCAGCGACCACCTCGGCCTGATCGATGGCATTGGGCACGCTTTCCAACCGGATACGCCCGCCGCGATAGGGGAAAGAGGTGCAATCCCCCGCCGCCCAGATGCCCGGCACACTCGTGCGGCCCTGTGCGTCGACCTTGATGCCGTTGTCGATCTCGATCCCTGCTGCCTTGGCCAGCGCGATGTCGGGCTCGATGCCCACGCCGGTGATGACGAAATCGGCGGCAATCTCTGTCCCATCGCTGAGCCGTGCACCGGTAACGTGGCCTTCGCCCAAGAGCCGCTCCAGCCCCACGCCTTCGCGCAGGGTCACGCCGTGGCCTTCATGCAGGGCGCGGAAATAATCACTGGTCTCGGGCGCTGCGACGCGCTGCAGGATGCGGTCGGCCATTTCCACCAGCGTGACCTCAAGCCCCAGCTTGGCCGCGACCGCCGCGGCTTCCAGCCCAATGTAGCCACCGCCGACGATCAGAACCTTCGCGCCCTTTGAGAAACGCGGCGCCATGGCATCCACATCCGCCAGATCGCGCACGGTAAAGACGCCTACCAGATCGCCGCCAATCGCCGCCGGTAGCCGACGCGGGAGGGAGCCGGTAGCGAGCACCAGTTCGTCATAGGCGACCTCGCCCTCGGTCGTGCTCAGAACACGCGCCTCGGGGTCAATCGCGGTAACGCGGCAATCGGTCTTGAGCGCGATCCCTTGGTCGGCATAGAAAGCCTCGGGCCGCAGAAACAGCCGCTCCAGTGTCATATCGCCCAGCAGGTACCCTTTAGACAGAGGCGGGCGCTGGTAGGGCGGGCAAGGCTCGGCCCCAATCAGGGTGATCCGCCCGTCAAACCCACCATTGCGCAGCTTCGCCACGCAAGAGGCTCCTGCCTGCCCGGCTCCGATCACCACCACATGCTGCATTTGCCACCCCCCAATTGATCTGGTCTCAGTCGCGGTCAAAGCCTATATCTGGCCCCAAGACAACCGCAATGACAGGAGAGGCTATCCCATGACGATTTCTCAAGGTTCGACGCTGCCGGACGCGAAACTGGTTCAGATGGGCGCGGATGGGCCCGAGCCGGTGCAGATGGCCGACAAGCTCAAGGGCCGCAAAGTGGTGATCTTTGCCGTGCCGGGTGCCTTCACGCCCACCTGCCACTCTGCCCATGTGCCGAGCTTCGTGCGCACCAAAGATCAGTTCGACGCCAAAGGCGTGGATGAGGTGATCTGCGTCTCCTGCAACGACCCTTTCGTGATGAAAGCTTGGGGCGAAGCGACCGGCGCGAGTGAGGCCGGGATCACCATGTTGGCCGACGCCAGCAGTGAATTCACCCGCGCCATCGGCATGGAGTTCGACGCCGAAGGTGCCGGGCTGGTCGGCCGGTCCAAACGCTATGCGATGCTCGTCGAAGACGGCAAGGTGACACTGTGGCAGCCCGAGGAAAGCCCCGGCACCTGCGAGATTTCCGGCGGCGAAGCACTGCTGGACAATATGTAAAATGCGAACGCCCGGCCAGATTGGCCGGGCGTTTTGCTGATAGGGGTGCCCCGCGAAGGGCCGCAGACGCGAAGGCCTATTCCGCAGCCTGCACGATGGTGCGTGTGGGGAACGGAATATCCACCCCGCCTTCATCCAACGCCTCTTTGACCTTGCGGGTCATATCGGCCTTGAAGGCAAAATAATCCCCCGCGCTGCACCAGACCCGCACAAGGAAATCGACCGAACTGTCGTTGAGATTGTTCACCTGAATGAAGGGCTCAGGATCGGCATGGGCGCGTTCATCCGCCATGATCGTGCTGCGAATGATCTCTTCGGCGGTCTTGAGGTTCGCGCCATAGCCCACGCCAAAGGTCCATTCCGCACGGCGGGTCGGGTTGACGGAATAGTTGGTGATGACATTGCCCCAAACCTCAGAGTTCGGCACGATGACCTGCACATTGCTGAGGTCGGCCAGCACCGTATAGTTCAGGTTGATCTGTTTGACCGTGCCCATCTCGCCCGCGATCACCACGAAATCGCCGATCTTGATCGGACGAAAGAGGATAAGCATGACCCCGGCGGCCACGTTCGACAGGGTGCCCTGCAGGGCCAGACCAATCGCCAGACCGGCCGCACCGATAACCGCCACGACCGAGGTCGTCTTGACCCCGAAAGTGTTGAGCACAAACAAAACCGTAAAGCCCAACACCACATAACGCACGATGGAAGCCAGAAATTCGAACAGCATCTCATCAAGGTGTTTGTGCCGCTTGCCAAGGTTCTCAACCCGGTGCTGCAACCAGCTGGAGATGATCCACCCCAGCAACAGGATCACAATCGCGCCGATCACCGAGCCTGCCGCGCTGGCAAGAAACTCCAGTGTCAGCAGATCGGCAATCGTCTTGCCCTGCCACAGTTCCGTTTCAAACAAATCTTGCATCCGGTCTCTCCGTCAGTCTTTCCCGGCCCCAAAGAGACCATCCATCTTGCGCGCCAATTTCGCGTCGAGCGAGCTTAGCCCATCCACGTCATGGGTGATCAACGTCACCTCCACGCGGTTGTAAACATTGCTCCATTCGGGATGGTGATTCCACTTTTCCGCCCAAATAGCCACCCTTGTCATCCAGCCAAAGGCGTCGGCGAAATCCTTGAACTTGAACGTCTTGTGGATCGCATCCCGGCTTTCGACCATTTCCCAGCCGGTATTGAACAGCGGTTGCAGCAGCGTCTTGCGGGTCTCGATGCTTAATCTCTCGGTCATTCTTGTTCCTCGATCGTCGTCTTTTTGAAAGGGCCGTAGTCGGTCAGCACGCTGATCTCTTCGTCCACGGCGTCGCGTTCGGCCTGCAGATACTCCCCCACGGCAGAGGCAAAGCCCGGATCGCGCATCCAATGCAGCGACCATGTGGGGGACGGCAGATAGCCCCGCGCGAGCTTGTGTTCGCCCTGCGCGCCCGCCTCTACACGGGAAAGCCCATGGGCGATGGCGAAATCCATGGCGCGATAATAGCATAGCTCAAAGTGCAGAAAGGGGTGGTGTTCGGTACAGCCCCAGTAGCGGCCAAAGAGCGTCTCTGCTCCGATGAAGTTGAGCGCCCCGGCAATCCAACGCCCGTCACGTTCAGCCAGCACCAGCGCGATATCGTCGCGCAGGTTTTCTTGCGCGTGGTCAAAGAATTCCCGCGTGAGGTAAGGCGAACCCCATTTCCGCGCGCCGGTGTCTTGGTAGAACTGCCAGAAGGCATCCCAATGTTCGGGTTCGATCTGATCGCCAGTGAAGGTGTGGATCGTGCCGCCAAAATCCTGCGCCTGTGCGCGTTCTTTGCGGATGTTCTTGCGCTTGCGCGAAGACAGACTGGCGAGGAAACCGTCAAAATCCGCATAGTCGCGGTTGTGCCAGTGAAACTGCTGGCTTTTGCGGCTCATCAGGCCCAGTGCTTCGGCCCGGGCGACCTCCTGCTCGGTGCAAAAGGTCACATGGAGCGACGACAGCGCGTTACTATCGGTCAGCTGCACCGCGCCTTGAACCAGCGCGGCGGTGCCCGCCTCTTCAAACCCGGGCCGCACCAAAAAGCGCCGCCCGGTGGCGGGGGTGTGGGGCACGGCGATCTGCAGTTTGGGGTAATACCGCCCGCCCGCGCGCTCATAGGCATGGGCCCAATTTTGGTCGAAGATATATTCGCCTTGGCTGTGCGATTTGGCATACATCGGCGCCACGGCGATCACTTGGCCCGCAATCCGCGCGGCCAGATACTGCGGCTGCCAGCCCGTGCCGGGGCCGACCGATCCGCTCTGCTCTAGCGCCGACAGGAAACGATAGGTCGTGAACGGGTCACGCGGACGGCCCCCGCCCGCGGCCTCGGGACAGGCGCAGGCGTCCCAGTCCTTTTGGCCGATCTGTGCCAGTTCTGGCACCACGGTAATCTCGATTTCCTGCGCGTTCATCTGAGCCTTGCCTGCCTTGCGTCCTATGTGTGGCCTCGGCCTCGCAGATCAAGAGCGCGGGCGCGGCAGATACCCCTCAAAGGTCACGTTCTGCGCCACCTGACGCGCGATGTCTTCCTCAGCTTGGCTGCGGATTGTCCAACAGAGCACCGCCGCCCCGTCGGCCTTTAGCTCAGCCACACGCGGGCGGTTCAGGTCATCGGCCTCATGGCTGATGAAACAGGAGCCGGTGTCGGCATAGTCGGGTATGCCCCGCAGCCGATCGCAGGTGGCTGCGGGCAGCGGCCATTCATCGGGGCGGTAGGCGCTGGTGGTCAGACCGCGTGGTACGTCGGGTAAAAGACGGGCGAGTGCGCGCACCGAATGCGGATTGAAGGACATGACCGCCAAATCGCCCCGGTAGCGGCCAAGCAGTTCGGCGGCGGCGGTCTCAAGCGGGCCCACGTCCGGTCCCATGGCGCCGTCTTGATCCTTGAACTCCACCAAAAGCGGCACGCGCCCGGCGATGAGGTCGAGGATTTCCTCAAGCGTTGGAATCCCCTCGTCGCCGCCCTTTAGCGGGATGGCCGCAAGGGCGCTGGCCTCACGCAGCCGGACCGCGCCGCGCTCTGGTGTCAGCCTCTCCAAGGCATAGTCATGGAACACCATCGCCTTGTTATCGGCGCTGAGTTGCAGGTCAATCTCTATCCCGACACCCGCCTCAACAGCCGCCCGCACGGCGGCGCGGCTGTTCTCGGGCCGCCCGGAAGAGAGGTCATGCAGCGCGCGATGCGCCAGCGGAATGTCCAGAAAGGCGGGGGGAAGGGTCATTCGATCTCAAAAATGCCTTCGATTTCGACGGCGACACCCAAAGGCAGTGATGCGGCAGAGACCGCCGAGCGGGCGTGGCGGCCCGCATCACCCAAAGCCTCGACCATGAAGTCGGAGGCCCCGTTGATGACCTTGGGCTGGTCGGTGAAATCGGCGGTTGAGTTCACGAAGCCCGTCAGTTTCACAACCCGTTTGAGACGGTCCAGATCGCCTCCGCAAGCAGCGCGGACCTGCGCCAAAAGGCTCAGCGCACAGCTGCGCGCGGCGGCGGCCCCGGCGTCGACATCCATACCGTCGCCCAAACGCCCGGTGATCAACCCATCCGGCCCGTTGGAGATTTGGCCCGAAACATAGACGGTATTGCCGGTGACCACAAAGGGCACATAGTTCGCGGCCGGTGCGGGCGCGTCGGGCAGGGTGATGCCGAGATCGGCAAGGCGGGCGGTCAGGGACATGACGGGCTTCCTTTGGTTGCGGGTTCAAGCGGACGCTAACCGCCCTCCGCCCCGAGGAAAAGCCCCTTTGCCGCCCGCCCGGCGCGACGCTTCAGCTTTCGCGGAACGCGCGCGCGAAATAGTCGGCCATCGGTTTCAACAGATAGGCCATCGGAGAGCGTTCGCCGGTGCGGATAAACGCCTCAACCGGCATGCCGGGCAGCAGGATCGTGCCTTCTTCCAGCTTGTTGATCTCGCCGGGGTTAAGCGCAATCTCTGCCCGGTAATAGGTTTGCCCGGTCGCGTCGTCGTCAATGGAATCGGCAGAGACCTGCAAGACCTTGCCCACCAGTTCCGGCGTGGTGCGCTGGTTCAACGCCGAAAGACGCAGATTGACCTCTTGGCCCACGGCGACCTGATCGATGTGGATGGTCTGGACCCGCGCGGCGATGATCAGCGGACGATCTTGGGGGACGAGGTACATCAACGGCTCCGCCGCGCGCACGACCGATCGCGGGGTTTGGATCTGCATCCCATAGATCACCCCCGACACCGGCGCGCGAATATCAAGCCGGTCAATCTCAGCCCTGAGCGCGCGGCGCTGTTCGGCCATCTCCAACTCGCGGTAGCGCAGGTCGCGCAACTGGGTGATCGCCTCTTCCCGCCCGGCGGAGCGCAGTTTCAGCCGCTCGATGTCAATCTCTGTCACCCGCTCTTGGGATTGCGCCTTTTGCGCCGACAACTCTCCGATCTGGCCGCGCAGGCGGGCCTGTTCGCGCATCAGGGTCAAGACGGCAGAGGCCTGCGTCAGGCCACGGTCCAGCAGCGACTGCTGATTGCCCAACTCCTCCTCGATCAGCTCCAGCTGGCGCGAAAGCGCGGCCTCTTGCGCATCGACCCCGCGGATTTGCGCGTTGATCTGCGCCCGGCGTTTGCCCAATTGCTCAAGCTCTTGGGCCACGCTGACGCGGCGCGCGTCAAACAGGTTGCGCTGGCCGTCCACCAGTTCCTGCACGTCGGGATTTTCGGAGGCGGCGGTTCGCAACTCTTCGTCAAAGGTGACCGCCTCGACTTCATCGCGCTGCGCTTCCAGACGGCTGCGGCGGGCCATAAGCTCATAAAGCTGGCCCTCGACGATGGCCAATTGCGAGGTCAGCTGCTCTGCATCCAGACGCAGCAAAGCGTCACCGGCGGCGACACTGTCGCCCTCATCCACAAGGATTTCGGCCACCACACCACCGGTTTCATGCTGGACGATCTGCCGGTTGCGGTCGACTTCGATCCGGCCCGAAGCCACCACCGCCCCGGCGATTTGGCTGGTCACGGCCCAAGTCCCAAAACCGCCAAAAAGCAAGATCAGCCCGAAGAACCCAAGGATCAGGGGCCGGGTTGCCGACCAGCGTTTGTCGCCGTGATCGGTCATACCACGCCCCCCGACCGCGGGGGGGCTTGCTGAATCTCGCGGTGGTTTTGCACCATCCCGGCAAGCACCTCATCCTTGGGGCCAAAGGCTTTGCGGATGCCGTTATCGAGAACCAGCAGCGTGTCACATTCCTGAATGGCCGCGGGACGATGCGCCATGATCAGCACCGACCGCCCGCTCGCCTTCATCTGCCGGATTGCGTGGTTCAACGCCTGAGAACCGGTATTGTCGAGGTTCGAGTTCGGCTCATCCAGCACCACGATCACCGGGTCCTCATATAGCGCCCGCGCCAGTCCGATGCGCTGCATCTGTCCGCCAGAAAGCCGCACCTGCCCCGCGCGAATGGGCGTGTCATAGCCCTGGGGGAATTCGAGGATCATCTCATGCGCCGCCGCCAATTTGGCGGCCTTGATCACTTTGGCATCGTCGGGGTCGGGGGACAGCCGGGCGATATTTTCGGCAATGGTGCCATCGAACAATTGGACGCGCTGCGGCAGGTATCCGATATGCCGCCCCAAGGTTTCGCTCCCGTAATGCTCAAGCGCGGCCCCATCCAGCCGGATCGACCCGCCCGCAGGCGGCCAGACCCCGGTAAGCGTGCGCGCCAGTGTCGACTTCCCCGCCCCCGACGGGCCGATCACGCCCACCGCCTGCCCCGGCTCGACGGTAAAATTGATTGACTTGAGCGCCGCCTGTTTCTCGCCCGGTGCCACGACGGTCAGCGCCTTGGCGACCAGCCGCGCTTTGGGCTGCGGCAGCGCGGTGCGCGGAGGTTCTTCGCTCACCGCGCCGAGAAGCTGCGCCAGATTGGCCCAACCGGACCGCCCCCGCTGCACCACCGGCCATTGGTTCAATGCCAGTTCGACCGGCGCCAGCGCCCGGCCCAGCAGGATCGAGCCCGCGATCATCGCGCCCGGCGTCATCTGGTTTTTCAAGACCAACCACGCGCCGAGCCCAAGCATGGCGGACTGCAGAAACAACCGCAGCGTCTTGGTCATCGCGGTGAACGTGCCGCCCACGTCGGTCGATTTGACCTGCTGCTCCAACGCCTGACCACGGGCCTGTTGCCAGCGCGAGAATGCCGCGTCACGCATCCCCATCGCCTGCACCATCTCAGCCTCGACCCTGATCTGGTCCGACATTGCGTTCGCTGCCTGCCCCGAGAGGTTTGCACGGGCTTGGCTTTCGCGCGACAGCAACTGGTTGGCGATGGTGATCACCACCAGCACCGCCGCGCCGCTCACCGCCAGCCACCCCAGCATCGGGTGGAACAGAAAGATCGCCGCGAAAAAGATCGGCGTCCAAGGTGCATCGAAGGCGGCCATCAGAACCGGCGATGTCATCAGCCGTTGCACAGCTTCAAGATCGGCAAGGCCCGCGTTGGTCTTCACATCCGGGGCCACGGCGGATTTGCGCACCACCGCGTCGAACACCCGCCGGTCGAGATCGGATTGAAACCGCGCGCCCACCCGCGCCATGATCCGGCCGCGCGTGTAATCCAAGAGCCCCATCACCGCATAGAGAAAGACCACAAGAACCGAGAGGGCGATCAGCGTCTCTTCTGAGCCGGAGCCGAGCACCCGGTCATAGACCTGCAACATATACAGCGGGCCGGTAAGCATGAGGATATTGGCGAAGAGGCTGAACAGGGCCACAGCCCAATAAAGCCCACGGCTGCGTCTGCGCACGCGACGCAGTTCGGACAGCCCCCTGTTCACCACATCGCTTTGCATCAATCCCTTTCGAAGCTGCCCACACAGAACCCGGCGCGCTTCCCGCTTACGGGGAATTGATAATGATTTTGATAACCCAGTGCCATTTTTTTCTCGGGCCGACGCCCCGACCGCCTTAGCGGTCGAGGAAACTGGGTGCAGGCGCGCTGGCGCCACTGCCGCTGCTGCCGCCGCCAAAGATGTCACGCAGAACGCGGTCAATCACATTGTCCGCGCCGCCACCCCCCTGATTGCCCCCACCCTGCGGTTGCTGCGGCTGTGGCTGCGGTTCGGGCTGCGCTTCGCTCAGGTTGCTGGGCGGGGCGGGCGCTTGCATCGGCAACTCCTTGAGGGGCAGCCCATCATGCACGCGGCTCATGGTTTCGCGCCAAATCTCTGCGGGCAGGCCACCGCCTGTGACCCCGGTGAGCGGCGTGTTGTCATCATAGCCCATCCAGACCCCGGCCACATAATCCGCCGAAAAGCCGACGAACCAAGCGTCTTTGTTGGCCGAGGTGGTGCCGGTCTTGCCTGCCAGTTGACGGTCGCCAAACTGGGCGCGCTGGCCGGTCCCCTCCGAGATCACCTTCTCCATCATATAGACCAACTGGCGCGCGGCATCTTCTTGGATGACCCGTTCGTTGATACCGCCGCCGGTGCCCATCAGCGGCTCCGTCTCGCCCAAGAGGCGCAGATCGACCAGCCCGTAGGGGGTCACCGAAGAGCCGCCGTTCAGGATGCCCGCATAGGCGCCCGTCATCTCGAGCAGGGTGCTTTCCGATGCGCCAAGTGCCAGCGCCGGGCCTGCGGCCAGATCGCTTTTGATGCCGAACTGCGTGGCGACCGCACTCACCGTCTCGCGGCCTACGCTTTCCGAGACTTTGACCGCCGGGATATTCAACGAGTCTTTCAGCGCGTCTGTCAGGGAGACCGGGCCTTTGAAGTTCTTGGTGTAGTTCTTGGGGCACCACTCACCCGAACCGGGGATGTTCAGGCAGTAGGGTTCGTCCACGATGATGTCTTCGGGCGAATAGCCCAGATCAAGCGCCGCGGCATAGATGAAGGGTTTGAACGCCGACCCGGTCTGGCGCATCGCCTGCGTGGCACGGTTGAACGCGCCCGCGACCTTGGTCTTGCGTCCGCCGACCAGCGCCCGCACCGCCCCATCAGAAGACATCACCACGATGGCCGCCTGCGCTTTGGAGGTGTCGCGCACCTTGTTTTCAAAGACCCATTTCAGCCCCTCCTCTGCCGCGCGCTGGATGCGCTGGTCGAGGGTGGTTTTGATGATGACATCTTCGGTGGTGTTGCGGGTAAAGAACTCCGGCCCCGAGGACATGACCCAATCGGCGAAATAGCCGCCCGCCTCGGCCTCTGCCGCCTCGGACAGTTGCGCGGGATTGGCGATGGCCTCATCGGCCTCCGCTGCGGTCAGATAGCCCTGATCTTCCATTAGGCGGATCACCGTAGCGGCACGGCTTTGCGACCGATCCAGATTGTTGGTGGGCGATAGGGTTGTTGGCGCGGTCAAAAGACCGGCCAGCATCGCGCCCTCAGACGGCGAAAGCGCCGCGGCGGGCTTGCCAAAGAATCGCTGCGCCGCGGCCTCTGCGCCAAAGGCACCGCCGCCCATGTAGGCACGGTTCAGATAGATCGAAAGGATGTCGCTCTTGGAGTATTTGATTTCCATGGCGACGGCAAAAAGCGCTTCTTTGGCTTTGCGACCCAAGGAAGAGCGACGGCATTCCGCCTCATATTCCTTTTCCGTCATGCCGCTGCTGGGGTCATAAGGCTCGCCCAGGCAAAGCAGTTTGGCCGTCTGCTGGGTGATGGTCGACCCGCCATGGCCGGAAAGCGGGCCGCGGCCCTCGCTTAGGTTGATCCGCACCGCCGAGGCGATGCCCCGGGGGCTGACCCCAAGGTGGTTATAGAATCGCTTGTCTTCGGTGGCGATGACCGCGTTTCGCAGATGTTTGGACACCGAGTCTGCCGAAACCACGCCGCCAAACTGGTCGCCGCGCCAGGCAAAGACCTCTCCCTCCCGGTCGAGCATGGTGACAGAGCCGCGCGCGCGGCCATCCAACAGCGCTTCGAGCGGCGGAATGGTGGTATAGATATAGCCAACAGCCAAGGCGAGAACGAGGAAGGCCACAAGGCTCACGCGCCATGTGATCGTCCAGATCAAACGCCAAATCCAACGAGCCAAGCCAGCAAAGAAACCAATGATTCCCCCGCGCCGAGGGCGTTTGGTGCGCGCGGCCTTTCGGCGGGCCGGTGCTGCCTTGCGCGTGGCCGGTTTGGCCCGCGCAGAGGTCTTGGGCTTGGGTTTGGCCTTGCCCGGATACCGCCTGTCGGCGACCAGAGGGCGTTTGCGCTTATTCTTGTCAGTCATAAAATCGCGTGCTCGGCCCTATTTTTCGCCACTTTAGCCTGACTGCAGCGGTTTGTTTAGCGCTGCAAGGTCCAATCGGCGTCAAATGTCTGATTAACTTATAGGCAGATTCCAGCCGGCGCCCGCTTTTTAGGCAGCACTGCCAAGCAATGGCGCAAATATGGCAAGCAAACCTGTCCAAAAGCGCCCGATATCCGGTTTTCTCATGCTGCACGGGCAGCCGCCCGCTTCGGTAAGCACGCATTCGGACCCGCAGACAGGAAACGACCATATGAAACCCAACCAAATACTTCCCCTCGCAGCGGCGGTCATCGCCCTGCCCGGGCTGGCGCTGGCACAGGACGCGGAATACGCGACGCTGGCGGATACGACCTTCATCTTCAACACCCTGCTTTTCCTGATCGGCGGTTTCCTCGTCTTTTGGATGGCGGCGGGTTTCGCCATGCTGGAAGCCGGACTTGTCCGCTCCAAGAACGTTACGACACAGTTGACCAAGAACATGGGCCTCTTTGCCATTGCGGCGGTCATGTATTGGCTGGTGGGCTACAACATCATGTACCCCGGTGACGGCAATTGGATCATGGAAGGCGTCTTTGGCACCTTTGCAACCAAAGACATCAAGACCGAGATTGACGCAGGCGGCTATTCCAACGCTTCCGACTTCTTCTTTCAGTTGATGTTCTGCGCCACCACCGCCTCCATCGTGTCCGGCGCGTTGGCCGAGCGGATCAAACTCTGGCCCTTCCTGATCTTCGTGGTCGTGCTGACCGGCTTCATCTACCCGATCGAAGCATCTTGGCAGTGGGGCGGCGGTTTCCTTTCCGCAATGGGCTTTAGCGACTTTGCCGGGTCGACCCTTGTGCACGCCGCTGGTGGCTTTGCCGCCCTCGCTGGTGCCATCGTACTGGGGCCACGTTTGGGCAAATACGGCAAAGATGGCCGCGTTGTGCCGATGCCGGGCTCCAACCTTGCGCTCGCCACTTTGGGCACATTCATCCTGTGGATGGGCTGGTTCGGCTTTAACGGTGCGTCTCAGCTTGCCATGGGCACAATCGAAGATGTCGATGCCGTAGCGCAGATCTTTGCCAACACCAATATGGCCGCTGCCGCCGGTGCTGTTGCTGCGCTGATCCTGACACAGGTGATGTACAAAAAGGTCGACCTGACAATGGTGTTGAACGGCGCGTTGGCGGGCCTCGTCTCGATCACTGCCGGGCCGCTTGACCCGACATTGTTCGGCGCGCTTTGGATCGGTGCCGTGGGTGGTATCATCGTGGTCTTCACCGTGCCCATGCTCGACAAGTTCAAGATTGATGACGTGGTCGGCGCGATCCCGGTTCACCTGATCGCTGGCTTCTGGGGCACGCTGGTTGTGCCGGTCTATACCGAAGGCACATCCTTCGTCACACAGATCATTGGCTTTGCCGCGGTTGGCCTCTTTGTCTTCGTCGTCAGCTTCGTTGTCTGGTTGATCCTGAAAGCTGCCGGTGGCATCCGCGTCAGCGAAGAAGCCGAGATCACCGGTCTGGACATGTCCGAACTGGGGATGGAAGCCTACCCCGAGTTCGCCAAGGGCTAAGCCCTAGCCACATCGCCAAGTAATTGACCGCCCGGCCAGCAATGGCCGGGCGGTTTGCGTTAGGCCACCAAGGGTAAAGAAATCGTAAAGGTCGTGCCGACACCCGGCGCGCTGACATAGCGGATGCTGCCGCCGTGCCGGTCCAGAATTTGCCGCGTGATATGCATCCCCAGACCGCTGCCATAGGCGGTTTTCGTGTCGGAGCCGTCAAGCTGCGAGAAACGGGCAAAGACCTGCTCTTCCGCCCCCGGAGGAATGCCGCAGCCGCTATCGCTTACCTGCACCAACGCCATGCCTTCAGCCTGCTCAAGGCTGACTTCCACTAAACCGCCGGGCAAAGAGAACTTCACCGCGTTCGAAAGCACATTGCCAAAAACCTGACCCAACCGCTCTGCATCCGCCTGCACGGTCAGGGGGGCATCAGACAACGCGCAGGTGAAACGGATATCCTTGTCGGGTTGCAGGCTTTCCGCGCGCGCCACAGCGCCCTGCACCAGCGGGCCAAGTGCCACAGATTGAAGGTCAATGCTGAACGCCGCACTGCTCAGGCTTTGCGTGTCGATCAGATCGTTAACCAGCGTCGTCAGCGTCTCGGAACCGTCTGTGGCCTTTCCAAGCAAACGGGCCTTTTGCGCATCGTTAAGCTTTGCGCCGCCTTGAGACAGCAGGCCAAGCGCGCCATTGATCACCGTCAGCGGGGTCCGCAACTCATGGCTCACCGTAGCAAGGAACTGCATCTGCATCTGCTCGGCGGCGATTGCTTTCTGAGCGGCGATCTTTTGCACCGTCACATCCAAGAGCGCCACCGCCCAACCGACCTGTTTTTGCCCGACACCCAAGGAAATCGCATGGGCGCGCACGGCGAAATGGCGGTGGCCCAACTGGATATCTGTCACGTCCGGCAGGCTACCGTGGGCCGCGAGATGGCAAATGACCGGCCCCAGCTCTCCGAACTCGCTCAGCGGTGCTTCGGGCTCTGCGCCGCGGCGCAACAGGTCGGCCGCAGCCGGGTTCGTCTCAATCGCAACCCCTGATGGGTCGACCACGAATACCGGGTCGGTGCTGTTATAGAACAACAGCTCCCGCGCGATTGCGTTGACATCGATCCAGCGGTTGTCAGCCACCAGCCAAACCACCAGCGTCAGCGAAAGCGCAAAGGAAAAGGGCGTCGGATCGGTGTGAAACAGCGTGATCCCGCCCAGAATATAGCCCAGATTGGCCACCATGGGGATCAGCGTCGCGGCGAAGAGCTTTAGGAAAAAGCTGCGCACCGCGGGGTTGGCCGTCCGTACGGCACGGCCCGCCACCACCGCCGCAGCCACGATGACCATGTAAAGATAGGCAATCGCGATAAAAAAGAGCGGGCCATGGTCAGATTGGACGTAGGCCCCCTCTTCGCTCAAAAGCCACTTGGTTTCCGGCCCGTAGAATTTCTCATGCCAGCCGCTTGTCACTGCCGCGAGGGTGATCAGCGCCGGCGCAACCCCGGCGCAGATCGGCACCAGATACCGCGGCACCTTGGCCCCGAGCGCATATTCGTAGAGGAAAAAGGCCCAGAAGGTCGGCAGCAACACAAAGCCGATCCACGCCCAACGGCTCACCCCAAAGGCACAGGTCGCCGAAGTGGCCGAAAGCTCGACTCCGACCGAAAGAAGCCACAGGTCCATGGCAAAGATCGCTAGCAGAAACCAATGTTTACCCGGCAGACTGCTATGCCCACGCACCCAATAGCCCAAGACGGTGACAACCGATGCCGTCACAATCACGAGCTGTACGGCTGGCGTGCCAACATCCAACCGAATGCATTGAAAAATTGATTCTAAAATTTGCCTGACCTTAAGTTTTCGCTCAAGGTACTCAATCCGGGCAATCCGACCAAGTTCTGTTTTAATGTAGACATTACGGGGGCATAGTGCCCAGTTATGTTATCAACGCTTGGGTCGGCAGGATGTTCGGGCCGCGGCAGGCGCGGCCCGAAATAGCGTTAGATGCCTACGTCGATGATCGCGCGGGCCAGAATTGGCACGCTGTTTTGGTTCAACCCTGCGATGTTCATACGGCTGTCACCAACCATATAGATGCCATGCTTTTCGCGCAGCGCTTCGACCTTGTCCGGGGTGGTGCCAAGGCGCGAGAACATGCCCCGGTGCTGGGCGAGAAAGCCAAAGCGGTCCGACCCGGACAGGCGCTGCAATTCACCGGCGAGCTGCTCACGCAGGGCAAGCATGGCGTTGCGCACGTCTTCCAACTCGGCCTGCCAGTCGGCCTTGAGCGCGTCATCGGTCAGGATGGTCGACACGATCCGCGCGCCGTGGTCGGGCGGGAAGCTGTAGTTCTGGCGGTTGAGGAAGGCCAAGGTGGCTTGGTTCAGCCCTTGGGCCGCTTCGGAAGCCACCAGCATTAGGATGCCGGTCCGCTCGCGGTAGATGCCGAAGTTCTTGGAGCAGCTTGCCGCGATCAGGCACTCTGGCACCGAAGACGCCACTTTGCGGGTCGCGGCGGCATCGGCTTCCAGCCCGTCGCCAAAGCCCTGATAGGCGATGTCGATCATCGGCACAGCACCAGTGCTTTGCAGCACTTCGATTACCGCGTCCCATTCACTGCTGTTAAGGTTCGCGCCGGTTGGGTTGTGGCAGCAGCCATGCAGCAGCACCACATCGCCTTTTTTGGCGGTCTTGAGATCTTCGATCATGCCGTCGAAGTTCACGCCGCCGGTTTCGCTGTCGAAATAGCGGTAGTTCACCACTTCCATGCCCAGATAGGACAGGATCGACAGGTGGTTCGGCCATGTCGGGTCAGAGACGAAAACGCGCGCTTCGGGGTTGGCCATGCGCACCAGTTCAAACGCCTGACGCACCGCGCCGGTCCCGCCGGGGGTGGCGGCGGCGGCAATCGCACCGCGCGGCACGGCATCGCCCAGCACAAGCGCGGCCATCGCGTTGGAATAGGCCGGATCACCAGCCAAACCGGTGTAGGCCTTGGTGTCTTGGTTTTCCCAGATGCGCTGCTCGGCGGCTTTGACGGCGCGCATCACCGGGGTGTTGCCGCTGGCGTCTTTGTAAACGCCGACGCCGAGGTCGATCTTCGTGTCACGCGGGTCTTCGCGGTAGGCCTGTACAAGGGCGAGGATCTTGTCAGCGGGTTGCGCCTTGAGCGTCTCGAACATGGGGTTCTCCGGTTGGAAGGTAACTAAAAAGGGTTAAGCCGCGCCGGTGGCGACGGGCACGGTGGGGAACATGCCCCACTCAGCCCATGAGCCATCATAGAGCGACCATTTGCGGTGACCCACCCGCTCCAGCGCCAGCGCCAGCACGGCGGCGGTGATGCCCGACCCGCAAGAGGTGATGACGGGTTTGGCAAGGTCCACGCCCGCCGCCTCGAAAATGGCGCGGGTCTGTTCGGGGGTCTTCATCGTTTTGTCGTCGTTGAGCAATTCGGTGAAGGGCACATTGCGTGCGCCGGGAATATGGCCTGCGCGCAGCCCTTCGCGTGGCTCTGGCGCATCGCCGCGGAAGCGGGCGGCGGCGCGGGCGTCCACGATCTGCGGATCGCCGAGTTTCGAGGCATGGGCGACCTGCGTCACATCGCGCACCAACTGGTTCTGAAAGCGCACGGTCATGTGGCGGTCGCGCGGCACGGGCGGCATATCTTCGGTTTCGCGCCCCTCGGCCTGCCATTTGGGCAGACCACCATCGAGCACGGCGACATTCTCCTGCCCCATCAGGCGGAACAGCCACCAGACACGCGCCGCCGACATCAGCCCAGCGCCGTCATAGACCACCACCTGATGCCCATCACCCACGCCCATCGCGCGCAGGCGCGACATGAATTTTTCGATCGGCGGCGCCATATGCGGCAGGTCCGACCGCGCGTCAGAGATATCATCAATGTCAAAGAACCGCGCGCCGGGGATATGGGCGGCGTCATACTCAGCCTTCGGATCGCGCCCGGCGTCGGGCAGATACCACGAAGCATCAAGGATGCGCAGGTCCGGGTCTTTCAGGTGCTGAGCCAACCAGTCGGTTGAAACCAATGTCTTGGGATCGTCGGCCATCGGGGCCTCCTTCGTCGCGGGCGTTGTCCTTGACTATAACCGGTAGGGGATGCTGGCAAGTGGAAGGGGGTAGTGAGAGGTGTAAGGAGGGCCATCGCCTGCCCGTGGGGTGGCGATGCTACGGGCTGTTGGCACCACTTTATGTTTCAGCTTTGATGTGTGCCGTCCAGGAGGCGCCCGCCTCACCAAATCGCCAGCCCGGTCGCACCAAAGGTGCGCCTAGTATATTGTGGCACGC
>NZ_LWER01000394.1:0-509 GCF_001634775.1 Sulfitobacter sp. HI0027 | reverse complement strand
GGTTGCCGTCCGTGATGCAAGAAGTTTTTCAATCTGCGTGAGTTGGTGATCGAGTGCGAGCTTCTGTCAGGCCTTTGAGTGCGGCGTTACCAGAAGCCGCTGGCCGGGATGGTGATCTGCGGATCGAGGCCAGACCTAAACAACGAGCTTTGACGCTCTTCCCCTTATCCTGGTTTTCCCGATCCAGATCTGTTCGATCATTTTGCCCATTCAGGTCGTTGACTTCTTACACCTCCTTCACCGACGTTGCTCAGCCCTGTGCTACAGCATGGTCATGCAGCGACAGTCTGCGTCGGATCCCGATAACTCTCCTTCGTCATTTGCATTGCCCAGAGGGCGCGGGCCATCTTGTTGGCCAGCGCAACCGCGACCAGCATTTTTGGCTTGCGCGCAAGCATGCGTTCCAGCCAGGACCCTTTGGGTATGGATTTGCGGCCTAACCTGCTCAAGCGTGACATCGCGCCGATGATCAGAAGGCGCCTGATGTCAGACTGTCCTGCCTTCGACAT
>NZ_LWER01000393.1:0-505 GCF_001634775.1 Sulfitobacter sp. HI0027 | reverse complement strand
TGACAGATGATTCCCATCGGCAACGTGATGTGCCATATTTGGGGCATGAGACGCGATGACATCTGCCTTTACCTTGGCCCCGCCAACCGTGCTGAACTTCAAGCCCTGATCAGCAACCGCAACACTGCGCGCAAGCTTGTCTGGCGGGCCGAGATCGTCCTGGCCACAGCGGACGGTCATGGCACGTTCGAAATCATGCGACGCGCGCGCACGTCGAAACCCACGGTCTGGCGCTGGCAGCAGCGGTATCTCGATGAGGGCGTGGCCGGTCTCAAGCGTGACAAGACGCGACCCTCGCGGGTGCCGCCTTTGCCCATGGCAACAAGGCTGAAGGTGATCGCCAAGACGGTGCAGGAAACCCCGCCCAATGCAACGCACTGGAGCCGCGCGCTAATGGCCGAAGCCATGGGCATCTCGCCGTCGAGCGTCGGCCGCATCTGGGCCGAAGCTGGCTTGAAGCCGCATCTCACGAAGGGGTTCAAGGTCTCGAATGACCCGAAGTTCG
>NZ_LWER01000392.1:0-344 GCF_001634775.1 Sulfitobacter sp. HI0027 | reverse complement strand
TCTTCAGAAAATAGAACCCGGGCTACCGCCCGTATGGGTCGGTAGCTCAGGTGGTTAGAGCGCACGCCTGATAAGCGTGAGGTCGGAGGTTCAAGTCCTCCTCGACCCACCATCGCATCTGCAGTGCAGAAGCCTTTTGGGGCCTTAGCTCAGCTGGGAGAGCGCCTGATTTGCATTCAGGAGGTCAGGAGTTCGATCCTCCTAGGCTCCACCATGAATTCTCTTGTCGCCTCTGGTCTGAACGGATTAGAAGAGGGCATGAAGATTTGTGCGATCACAATGGTTTACCGCGATTACTGGGCGTTGTCACAATGGTACGCCCATTATTCACGGCACCTCGGTTC
>NZ_LWER01000391.1:0-508 GCF_001634775.1 Sulfitobacter sp. HI0027 | reverse complement strand
CCAGAACCACAAAGCAGCGCCGAGCAGGCTAATCTGCATCAGCCAGTACACCCCGACATGCGAGAGCGCGAGATCATAGGCCACCGGCAGATGCCAACCCCAGAGCACCACGGTCGAGACCGCGAAGCCTGCCATCGCAACACCTGCCCGCCGCGAGGGCCAAGCGCAGGCCAAGAGCGGCGCGGCGACGGCGAAGAGCAGCACGTGATGCACCACCCGCGCCGAAAACAGAGCCGAGGAAAGCGCACAGAGGGGGCGAGACGAAGGCCAGCACCAGAACACCCACGGCAGCCATCCCGTGGCGGCTGCGCGCGCGCAAGACAACGATGAAGAGCAAAGACAGAGCGGCCAGAATGAGCGGGTCGAAGTTCCAGCGAAACCAAAAATCCTCCGGCCCCGGTGCCGGTCCACAATAGGTTCGGATCCAAGCATCGCTGAACAAGGTTTATTTTCCCTTCCGTCGTTCCCTGACAGGAACGCTGCGCGCGGGCACATCGTTCCGAACGAA
>NZ_LWER01000390.1:0-493 GCF_001634775.1 Sulfitobacter sp. HI0027 | reverse complement strand
TGACATTCGTGGCATCTCCTCCGGCCAGCGATTGTCTGCCCGTCAGGCCCGCAGTGCCCCGCTGGTCGCAGCATTCGGTGAATGGCTGGAGGCTGAGCGCCGCAAGATCTCCACCAAATCCCGGCTGGGTGAAAAGCTGACTTACATCCACAATCACTGGGACGGACTGCAGACCTTCTTGGCCGATGGGCGCGTCGAGATCGACAACAACCGCGTCGAAAACCTGATCCGCTCCATCACCCTCAATCGGAAAAACGCCCTCTTCGCTGGGCATGACGAGGGTGGTATCGCCTGGGGCCGCATCGCCTCACTGATCGAGACCTGCAAGATCAACGGCATCGAGCCCTTCGCCTATCTCAAGGCAACCCTCACAGCGATCGCCAATGGTCACCCACAAAGCGGCATCGACGATCTGCTCCCGTGGAACTTCAAGACGTCAAGCTGACCCGACAGTGCCCTCCTGAGAACGCTTACTGTGCAACTTCGAGCGCAG
>NZ_LWER01000389.1:0-512 GCF_001634775.1 Sulfitobacter sp. HI0027 | reverse complement strand
CACCAGTGTGATCATCACCACCAACCTTAGCTTCTCAGAATGGGCGCAGGTCTTCGGGGATGCAAAGATGACCACCGCTCTCTTGGATCGGCTTACCCACCGCTGCCACATCCTCGAAACCGGAAACGACAGCTACCGCTTCAAGGTCAGTTCTGAGGCAGCAAAGAAAACTGCAAAGGAGGCCAAAACATTGACCGCATCATAGACCACGACGCATAACTGAGGGTGGGTCAAATCTCGGTGAAAATACCGGGGGTGCGGACGAAAAGTTGGACTATCTTGGAGATAGTTCATGTACAGCTACGAAGAACGACTGCGCGCGGTTAAGCTTTATATCAAGCTCGGCAAGCGCGCTCAGGCCACCATCCGTGAGTTGGGGTATCCAACGAAGAACGCCCTTAAAGGGTGGTATCGAGAATACCAACGTCTGCAGGACTTGCCGATACGATCGGCACCACGCCCGCCTAAATTCTCGCTGGCGCAAAAGGAGATGGCGTTAGAGCATTATGCAA
>NZ_LWER01000388.1:0-320 GCF_001634775.1 Sulfitobacter sp. HI0027 | reverse complement strand
TTCTCAGTGACAATCAACACATGGCTGGTCTCAAACCGGCCACGGGCAGGACCGGGCCGCGCATCCATGACCTGCGACATACCTTTGTCGTGCACCGGATCCTCGAGTGGTACCGGCAAGGTGTGAACCCGCAGGAAAAGCTGCCGTATCTTGCAACATATCTCGGCCACCGCGATATCAACTCCACGCTGGTCTACATCACGGTGACCCAGGAGCTGCTGCATGAAGCGAGTGAGCGGTTCCGGGCCTTCACCTCGCCTGGCAATGCTGATCCGGCGGAGGTGGCATCATGAAATCTGATCCGCTCCCCCAATTGCTGC
>NZ_LWER01000387.1:0-769 GCF_001634775.1 Sulfitobacter sp. HI0027 | reverse complement strand
TCAGCCGCGTGACCGATGCGGTGCTGGATGAGGTTCGGGAATGGCAGTCCCGGGCGCTGGACCGGATGTATCCCATCGTCATTTTTGACGCTCTACGGGTCAAGATCCGCGACGCCCCTCTCGGGACATTGCTTCGCAATGCCCTGCCGGGCAGTGGATAGCCGCATGGTCAAGAACAAAGCCGTCTACGTGGCCCTCGGCGTCAGCAGGGATGGCGTGCGCGAGGTTCTCGGTCTTTGGATCGCTGACAACGAGGACGCCAAATTTTGGCTCTCGGTGATGACAGAGCTGAAGAACCGTGGGCTGCAAGACATCCTGATTGCGGTCGTAGATGGTCTCAAGGGCTTCCCTCCCTCTCATCGAAACTGCGTTTCGACTGCCGGGCAACGGATGCCATCACAGCAGCCTTTCCGGACACGGCCGTGCAAACGTGCATTGTTCATCTCGTGCGCCATTCGCTGAACTTCTGTGCTTGGAAAGATCGCAAGGAGGTGGCAGCCGATCTGTAAGCGTTGCCTGGACAGCACCTTCCCAGTTTTCGCCTGAGCTGCGACTCCGTTTCTGACGGATATTGGGCGGGAGTTTCGCGATGGCGACTACGGTAGAGTTTCTCAGGGACTACGGGGTGGAGATACGGGCCAATGGCCAGAAGCGGTGGCCCAATGAGGTCAAAGCACGGATCGTGGCTGAGAGTTTGCAGCCGGGCGTGAGCGTGAATGCAGTTGCGGCGCGGTATGGGCTTCGGGCGAACCATTTATCGGAATGGCGG
>NZ_LWER01000386.1:0-774 GCF_001634775.1 Sulfitobacter sp. HI0027 | reverse complement strand
TCTCGCAGGCCCGGCAAGTGAACTTCTCGCGCACAGTCTGGATCACCTTCCACTGACGTGGGATTACCTCCAGCGTCTCGGTGATGTCCTCGCCCATCTTCACGATCCGGTCCGAGCCACAGCAAGTGCAGGCGGCCGGTGCCTCAACAACAACCCGCTCGCGCGGCTCCCTCTCATCGCTGCAAGCAGCGACTGCCGGGCAACGGGTGATCGGGGAACGGCTTGCGCACGGGATGGCGGCGCGTGAAGGCGCGCACCGTGCTGGCTTTCTCGCTTGCTTGATCTGCGGCTAAGGCATCCTCGGTGGCCGCCGCTTCCATCTCTTCAAGCTGCAGTTCCAGTTGATCGATCAGCCGGGCGCGTCGTTCTGACGAGATACCGTATTTGTCACGGCGCAGTTTGGCGATCTCGAGCTTGAGCTCTTGGATCATCGCCTCGGAGCAGGAGACAACCGCGCGGGCCTGCGCCAGCTCGCTTTCCGCAACATCTGCACGGGCCTCTGCGGCGGCCAGGGCAGCGCGTAATTTGGCGAGTTCAGAGGCGGCATTAGACATGACCGATATTTACCAGCCGGGGCCGCGGAACACCAATAAAAACAGGCTTTCTGGCCTGAATTAACCAGCCTTTGCAGGGCGTTGTGTCCAGCGAGGATTGCGCCAGTCGATGCCCTCCAGAAGATAGCCTAACTGCGCCGCCGATATCTGCACCGCTTCGCCCGACCGGCTCACGGGCCAGATGAACTTGCCTGCCTCCAGGCGCTTTAGATAAAGCGAC
>NZ_LWER01000385.1:0-782 GCF_001634775.1 Sulfitobacter sp. HI0027 | reverse complement strand
ACAACGCTAACCCCCTCCGTATTACCGCGGCTGCTGGCACGGAGTTAGCCGGGGTTTCTTTACCAGGTACTGTCATTATCATCCCTGGCGAAAGTGCTTTACGATCCTAAGACCTTCATCACACACGCGGCATGGCTAGATCAGGCTTGCGCCCATTGTCTAAGATTCCCCACTGCTGCCTCCCGTAGGAGTCTGGGCCGTGTCTCAGTCCCAGTGTTGCTGATCATCCTCTAAAACCAGCTATAGATCGTAGACTTGGTAGGCCGTTACCCCACCAACTATCTAATCTAACGCGGGCCGATCCTTCTCCGATAAATCTTTCCCCCGAAGGGCGTATGCGGTATTACTCACCGTTTCCAGTGGCTATTCCGCAGAGAAGGGCACGTTCCCACGCGTTACTAACCCGTCCGCCGCTAGACCCGAAGGTCTCGCTCGACTTGCATGTGTTAGGCCTGCCGCCAGCGTTCGTTCTGAGCCAGGATCAAACTCTCAAGTTGAAAAGCTATTGCTAGCTTATCCTTGACGTCGAACCTCTGCACATCGACCTGTATCCCTTACTGAAAGATACAAGCCATTCTCTGTTTGTTGTGCTTCAGCTACAAAGTAGCGAAAGCCGTCCAAACAGTGAAGCTGACACTCTATCATCGGCCGAAGCCTAAGAGCGCGATATACAGACGTTGATCCATCGAATGAACCAAACCGCCCACATATCTCTTCAGATATCAAATTTTCAAACAACGTTGAGACAAAAGAAACTGAGATGCGCCCTAACTTCTTGGCGC